>JAGXRZ010000032.1 GCA_018335585.1 Selenomonadales bacterium | reverse complement strand
CAAGAAGTAATGTGGCTGCTTCGCAAACTCACCCCTGACTACAAGACTATCGCAGATTTCCGTCGCGATAACCGCGAGCCTTTGACGAGAGTGTTCGCTCAGTTTAATGCCTTGTGTAGGGAATGGGGGCTCATTGGTGGAGAAGTTGTCGCCACCGATGGCACCAAAATACGAGCATCTAACTCCAAGCGCAATAATTACAGCGCTAAAAAGGTAGCACGACACTTGGAATACCTTGAAAATAAAGAACGCGCTTATCTTGAGGGGCTTGATGAATGCGATTCATCTGAATGTACCCCGCCCTTAGATCGGGCGAGCATTGTGAAAGCACTCAAAGATAATGAGGCCCGCAAGGAGGCCTACCGCGCACTTGCCGAGGAAATTAGCAGGAACGGCGAAGTCTCTACGGTTGACCCAGACTCACGGCTAATGGGCGTTCACAATAACGGCGTTGATGTCTGCTACAACGTACAAGCAGTAGTCGATGCGAAGCACAGCTTAGTCGTTGTGGCTGACGTTATTAATTCGGCGACAGACCAAGGGCAACTCAGCGTCATGGGGACCAAGGCACAAGAGGCGCTGGAGGTAGAAGAGCTCACAAACATGGTAGATAAGGGCTACTACATGGCTGAAGATCTTAAACGCTGTGAAGACGCCGGCATTATAGTACTTGCGACAAGGCCTACCCCTGCGAACTCAACTGGCGTAAAGGAATATCTGAACGACCAATTTGTCTACGACCCCCAGACAGACACATACACATGTCCACAAGGCAAAGTCCTAACTAGGCTCAATGACAAGACAGAGGCCGAGCGAGTGGAATATCGCAACTGGGAAGCATGCAAGGAGTGCCCCGTAAGGGAGTTGTGCACCACCTCTAAGCGCGGACGAAGGATTAGCCGTTCAAAGTACCAGCCCATCATGGACACGGTAGACAGGCGAACAAAGGCGAACAGAGCACTCTACGCGACACGACAGGCAATCATCGAACATGTCAACTCCCGTTTGAGCACGGTCTGACGGAGGAGCGCGACATGATGTCGCGCTCCTCCGTCCCTAAGAGACACTCCTTCGTCCCTATCACTCTCCCTCCCAGCCTACGTCCGCATCCCCTTTTTCAACCAACCTGCAATCTGCAGGGTTCGATTCGTCTGGTGAACCACGGCATCACGCACATCTTCCTTCATGTTGCCGGCATCGTCAACGCTAACACTGGTTCCATACGGGTTCCCGCCGGCCTTGAACACTGCCGCATCGGTGTATCCCGGGGCGACTACAATTGCTCCCCAGTGATACATCATGGTGTACAGCGATAACAGGGTCTGCTCCTGTCCACCATGCAAGTTTTGGGCCGACGTGAAGGCGCTAACCACCTTGTTAACCGTCTTACCCTGAAACCAAATCCCACCGGTAGTATCAAGGAACTGCTTCATCTGTGAGGCCATATTGCCAAACCGGGTCGGCGTGCTGAAGATGATCGCGTCTGCCCAAGCAATGTCCTCAGGAGATGCTATGGGGATGTCTCTAGTCGCCTCGTAGTGAGCCTTCCAAGCTGGATTGCCGTCGATAACTCCCTCTGGCGCAAGCTCGCGCACTTTCAGCAGGCGCACTTCTGCCTGCGCCGCCTTGCCTGCCTCTTCCGCCCACTTAGCTAAGGTGTAGTTCGTGCCGAAAGCGCTGTAGTAAATTACAGCAAGTCTTAACATGATTGGACCTCCGTTCACTTTGTTTGCCTCGTCTGCAGTTCCGCAGACATAGGTTACGTCTGTCAGATATTTCTTCTGTATAAGTAGTATATACTGGTTGATAACAGAATGCAAGTCACGATGTCGCGCTCCTCCGTCCCTCTCCCCCTCTCTCCCCCTCTTGACATTTCGCTCGCTATAGCCTAAGATACGTGAAAGAATAATCACTTGACTGCCCTTTAAGTCTAGCCCCGTGAGGCTGGCAAGGGTGCGCCGGAGTGTATATGTGCTTGCACATACTACTTTCTTGCCACCTGGCAGGAAGGTAGTATTTTCTATAAGGGAGGTATAAATATGCAGGCAAAAGAAGGTTTTCTCGTTTTGCTGGACGGCACTATTTTCTCCGGCACTCGGTTTGGCGACTGGCGTGAGGTCACCGGTGAGACGGTGTTTAACACCAGTATGGCCGGCTACCAAGAGGTGCTTACCGACCCCTCTTACGCCGAACAGATTATCGTGCTGACCTATCCTCTCGTCGGCAACTACGGCATCGCGCCGGGCTTTGCGGAGAGTTCGCGCATCCATGCCGCAGGTCTGGTAGTGGCCGAAGCCTGCTCTAGACCTATGCACTGGACACACACGCAAAACCTCGACAGCTTCCTTAAGTTTAACCGCACCGCAGGCCTCGCCGGAGTTGATACGCGCGCTCTGACACGCCACCTGCGCACACACGGCACACTGCCAGGCCAGTTTGTGAGCAGCCAAGACGCCGCCACACAAGCGGTACACGCGCTGCGCACGTTTCGCCGCAGTCAGGATCTAGCCGCCCTAGCCGGTACGCGACAGCCGTATCGCGCCAAGGACACCGGCACATGGCACGTGACACTCGTAGATTTTGGTGCCAAGGCCAGCATCATCGATTCCCTCGCCGCGCTTGATGCCAGCATTACGGTTGTCCCTAGCACCAGCTCTGCACGCGAGATATTGGCACAAAACCCCGCCGCCGTTGTTTTATCTAACGGCCCGGGCGACCCTAAGGACAGCGCGCAGGCAGTCGCGACCACGCGCGATCTACTTCCTCATGTGCCTATGTTCGGCATTTGCCTAGGCCAGCAAATACTAGCCCTCGCCTGCGGAGGCGACACCTATAAACTCAAATTTGGGCATCGCGGCGGCAACCACCCCGTCAAGGACCTCGCCACCGGCAGAACTGTGATGACGGCCCAAAATCACGGATACGCCGTGACCTCTACCCCTGCCGCGCAGTTTGACGTCACCCACGTCAACGTCAACGACAACTCCGTTGAGGGCATTGCCCACCGCACGCTCCCCGCTTTTGCGGTGCAGTTTCACCCCGAAGCCTCGCCCGGGCCACGCGAGGCGGCGCACCTCTTCGGCAAACTCAGGGCTATGGCCAGCAAAGAAAGGGAGTGCATCCTTGCCTAAGCACCCTAGCATCAAGAACGTACTGGTGATTGGCTCAGGCCCCATTATCATCGGGCAAGCTGCGGAGTTCGACTACTCCGGCACGCAGGCCTGCCGCACTCTGCGCGAAGCTAACTGCCGCGTCATTCTCGTGAACAATAACCCCGCCACAATCATGACCGACCGCGAGATTGCCGACGTCACCTATATGGACCCCCCTACTCTGCCCTACCTGACCGCGATAATCGAACGTGAACGCCCCGACGCGCTGCTCCCTACGCTTGGCGGCCAACTTGGTCTTAACATGGCCCGCGAGCTTGCCCTAAGCGGCGTGCTCGCAAAATACGGCGTCACCCTGCTTGGCACTCCCCTAGCCGCCATCGAGCGCGCAGAAGACCGCTTGGAGTTTAAGCAGGCCATGGCGGAAATCGGCGAGCCGGTGCCCGAAAGTCGTGCCGCTCACAGTCTAGAAGAGGCACTCGCGGCTGCGCAGGCGATTGGCTACCCCGTAATTGTCAGGCCGGCCTTTACGCTAGGCGGCACGGGAGGCGGCCATGCCCACACCAGAGAGGAGCTCTGCGCTATAGTCGAACAGGGGCTCTGCCACAGCCCGGTAGGACAGGTGCTTATCGAAGCCTCTATCTCCGGCTGGAAAGAGATTGAGTTTGAGGTTATTCGCGATGCGGGCGGTTCTGCCATTGCCGTCTGCCACATGGAAAATCTCGACCCGGTAGGCATCCATACCGGCGACAGCATTGTCGTAGCGCCGTGCCAGACGCTAAGCGACCAAGAACTGCAGATGCTGCGCAGCGCTGCCCTTCATATTGTCGAGCATCTAGGTATAGTAGGCGGCTGCAACGTCCAGCTCGCCTTGCACCCCACGAGCCTGCGCTACGCCGTCATCGAAGTGAACCCGCGCGTCAGCCGCTCTAGTGCGCTAGCTTCCAAAGCCACCGGCTACCCCATCGCCAAAGTAGCTACCTTAGTGTCACTAGGGTTCACGCTCGACGAGATTGCCAACGCCATCACCGGCACTTCGGCCTGCTTTGAGCCGGCTCTCGACTACGTGGTCGTCAAGATACCGCGCTGGCCGTTTGACAAGTTTGCCTCGGCCGATAGGCGCCTCGGCTCGCAAATGAAAGCAACCGGTGAAGTTATGGCCATCGGCCGCAACTTCGCCTCCGCGCTGCAGAAGGCAATCCGCAGCCTAGAGCTTAAGCGCGATTGCTTAGAGCTGTCTGTAGAGTACACAGATGAAGCCCTGTGGAACCACTTGGCACAACGTGACGACGACCGCCTATTTGTCATTGCCGAACTCCTGCGGCGCGGCTTTGCCCCCGACCTGATTCATACTGCAACCGGCATCGATATGTTCTGGCTAGCGAAACTGCAGGAAATCGTTGAGCTAGAGGAAAATATCCGCCGCACCCCCTTAGACACGCCGCTGCTCCGGCGGGCCAAGCAGCTTGGGCTGACCGACGCACGCATCGCCACACTCGCAGCTCGCTCGTCAGAGGAAATTGCCGCGCAGAGCGAAAGCGTCTCGCTTCGCCCGACCTACAAGATGGTAGACACCTGCGCGGCCGAGTTTGTAGCGCACACGCCTTACTTTTATTCTACCTATGAAACAGAGAACGAAGCCAGCGACATAGCCGAAGCTAAGATAGTAGTTATCGGCAGCGGGCCCATCCGCATCGGGCAAGGGGTGGAGTTCGATTACTGCTCGGTGCACGCGAGTGCTGCCCTGCGCGCGCAAGGCTATGCCTCAATTATTATCAACAATAACCCAGAGACCGTCAGCACCGACTTCGACACCTCAACTCGCCTGTACTTTGAACCTCTCACAGCCGAAGATGTGTTAGCCGTACTAAAACAGGAGAGTCCCGCGGCGGTTGCCGTGCAGTTTGGCGGACAGACGGCAGTCAACTTGGCGGCAACCATCGAACAAGCCGGCTACAGGCTCCTGGGCACCACAGCCACCGCCATGCACGACTGCGAAGACCGGGCCTGCTTTGACGACATCCTGCGCGAGCTAGATATCCCAAGGCCCGAAGGGCTAACCGCGGCCTCCCTGGCCGAAGCACGCCAAGCTGTAGACTCGCTAGGCTTACCGGTGCTGTTACGCCCCTCCTATGTGCTGGGTGGGCGTTCCATGGCCGTAGTTGAGAGCGAAGAACAACTAGAAGACCTGCTGCTTGAGGCGACGACGGTGAACCCTAACCATCCGGTGCTTATCGATAGATATCTGCCGGGCGTCGAGTTTGAGGTTGATGTATTGTCCGACGGACAGGATATCTTCATCCCGGGAATCATGCAGCACATTGAGCGCGCCGGCGTTCACTCGGGCGACAGCATCGCCGTGTATCCCGCCACATCCCTCAATAAGGCAACCGAGTCATTGCTTGTGGATTACTGCCGCCGCCTTGCCGCACGCATCGGCATCCGCGGACTGATGAACGTGCAGTTTGTCCTCCATGCGGGTCGCCTCTATGTACTCGAAGTAAACCCCCGCGCCTCGCGCACAGTGCCGTTTATCAGCAAGGTTACGGATGTGCCGCTGATTAAGCACGCCGTCGCCGTAATGCTCGGCCAGACCATTAGTGAGACCGGCCTTTTGCCCGGACTCCTGCCGGCTCGCAGCCACTATGCCGTTAAGATGCCCGTTTTCTCTTTCCATAAGCTTACCGGCGTCGAAACCAGCCTAGCACCGGAGATGAAGTCCACCGGCGAAGCGATTGGACTCGCCCCTACTCTCCCCGTGGCCATGCGCAAAGCCATGCAGGGGGCCATGCGCCTACTCGCACCTGGAGGGACAATCCTCCTCACGCTGGCCGACCGTGACAAAGAAGTAGCCGTGCCACTTGCAGAACGGCTCACCTTGTTAGGATTTCGCCTGTTGGCTACCCCGGGTACGGCTCTCCACCTAAAACACTGTGGTATAGCGACCGAGGTTGTGCATAAGCTCGGTGAATCGCAGCCGGAAACACAGCTACAAGCACAGCCGAATGTACTGGACATTATCAAAAGCCGCAGCGTCGGGCTCGTCGTCAATACTCCGACTGCAGGAAAACAAGCGCAGCGCGACGGTTTTAGAATCCGCCGCGCCGCGCACGAGTATAATATCCCTTGCCTTACTTCACTTGATACCCTAGGGGCCTACATCATGGCGATTGAGAGCGAGGCTGCTCCTGTGCCATGCAGTTTGGGCGACTTAGCGTAGATGTCGCGCTCCTCCGTCCCTCTGCGACATCCCTCTGCGACATCTTGCGCCACGCTTTTACGAAGAAGGCGGACTCAAACGAGTGCCAAGGGTAGCTGCGATTCCGGGCCGTGTTTTCGGCGTGGACGTGGTTTAGGTGTTCTGCCGCGCGGGCATCGTCCTGCATTAAGGCGGCCATAAACGACACCACCGTCCATGGGAAATCGTCGTCAAACTGTCCGGTTGACCACGCGGGATAGCGCGAATTCAAGTAGCTATAGAGGCTCGCGGCCCGCGGCGAGTCGGGCTTGATTACGCCGAATATGACCGGGTAGATTTGGCTCACGGTGTCGGGATACCACTTCTCCTGCGGCGCACGCGCCCACCAGCGGCCGTATAGCGCCCACGCATACACTTGCCTGTCGGGCAGCCACAGATGCCTTTCTATGCCTATGGCTACACGCCCGGCGGCGGTATCAAATACGCCCGCGAGGTCTTCGCGCTCCACATAGCGCATGAGCTCTGCCGCATCGCGCAGCCCGCGGTAATTCTCGGCATTATCCATCAGGAACTTGACGTAATAGCGCGGCTTCGCCCAGATTAGGCCGTCACTATCCTGTAGTTCTAGCAACACGCCCGCTACCTCGAGCAAGCTCTCGAGGTTTTCTTTTGCCCAGGCAAAGTCTTGCGTCTCGCGGCTGTAGTGCAGAGCTAAGCTCAGGAAAGTCGCGGCGTAGCTATCCGCCGAATCATAGCTATAGGTGGCTACCCATTCGCCGTCAACTTTCTTCCAGTCATACATCGTGCCGGAGAGATTGTACTTGTCCGGGCGGTTGAGGTGGGCGATATACCAGTCCATATAGCGCCGTACCGGCAGGTGCCCGCGCGGGTCGCCTAACAAGGCCATGGCCGCCAAATTAGAGAAATACGGTATGCTGAGCAGGTGTTCCGGTGTTTGGGAGATTATCCCGTTTTCGTCCTGTAGGCTTAAGAGGAAGTTAAACTCGTCTTCTTCTACCTGCGCCCAATCAAGCACCATACGTTCGCTTAAATCACCTTCGGCAGCCGGTGAGGCGTCCTCCGACGAGGCTGCTCGGAGCGGAACGGCGGGCAGTGCTTCGCGAATGTCTACAGCCGGAATATGGCCTGTATGCGAGACCTGCAACAGACCAAGAACCAGGATTATAAGCATCAGTGCCAACCTCCGTCCTGTGGCACGCATCAGAGCACCCCCTGCGCTAATCATACGACAGGGGTTAGGTGCCGGTCGACGGAGGATTATGCCAATTCAAACATTACGAGCTGACCCTTTGTCAAGCTGAAATAGCCCGCAAACCCTTCTGCCTCAAGTTGACTTAGCTGCTTCCCGAGCTTAGCGCGCTCGGGGAGCGTCCGTACGGCGAAGCCTTGCTGCCGCAGCGCGCGGGCTGCCGCCACCACTTCCTGTGCCGCATCGGTCTCCCTGTTGTAGAGCACAGCCACACACTGCATACTGACGGGGGGAGCGAAGCCCTGCTGCTCAAGCAACAGCACAATGCGCTCAAAGCCAATCGAGAACCCTACGGCGGGAACGCTCTGTCCGCAGAGCTTACCCACCAGCCCATCGTAGCGGCCACCCCCCGCCACAGATAGCCCGAAGTCAGCCGTCGTGATTTCAAAGACCATACCCGTATAGTAGCCCATGCCGCGCACTAGCGTCGGGGCGAAGCGCACGTTGTATTCGCCCGCGGCGAGCGCCGCGGCTGTTTCAACTACGCCGCGTAACCCTTCCGCAACATTGGGGCTTACTCCATGCTGCGCCAAGTTGTCTAACCGCAGGTTCTGTAGCACACCGACCAGCCCGGCGGCCGAAGCCGGATTAACGCCTTGCTTAGACAGCTCTTCTATAACCTTTTCCCAGCCGATTTTATCGGCCTTGTCGACAGAGACGGCTACTAACGGCGTGAGAGCCGGGTCTACCCCAAGCGAGGCCACCACGGCGGCCAGCACACGGCGGTCGCTTACTTCTACCGTAAACCCACGCAGACCTATGGCCTTAAGCGCTTCGGCCGTAGCGTGAATAAGCTCAAGCTCCGCCAGCTCACCGGCCTCACCCAAAATGTCGATATCACACTGCGTAAAGGCGCGAAAGCGCCCTCTCTGCGGCCGCTCGGCGCGATACACCGTGCCAATCTGCAAGGCCTTAAACGGCTCCGGCAAACGTGCGCGGTTGTTAGCGTAAAAGCGGGCAAGCGGCAAAGTTAAGTCGTAGCGCAAGCCGCTGTCGACAAGCTCGTCCTCGTTTTCTGTAGCCCGCGTCAGGTCTAACTTTTCGCCGCGCTTAAGAATCTTAAAGATTAGCGCTAGGTTTTCGCCGCCTTCGCTGTTCTGCAAGAGCTCAATGTGCTCAACGGCCGGGGTCTCGATGCGCAAAAACCCGTGCTCTGCGTAGGTCTTGGCTATTACAGCGGTTAAGTACTCGCGCAGCCGCACTTCGCCGGGCAGAAAGTCCCGCATGCCCTTTACCGGATTAGTGTTGTACTTCACAGACATTCACTCTCCACACCATAGTCGCTTGACGTTCATTGTATCAGTGAACGTGCGACCGCGAAAGGGGCAGGCGGAAGGCGAGTTAACTAGCGCGCAACAGGGCGCGAAACTGCTCGCCGCTCATTTTTTCTTCGGTTAACAGCACTTCGGACAGGCGCAAGATGGCCGCCTCGTGCTCGGTGAGTACGGCTCTGGCCTGCTGCTCGGCCCGCTTTAGCAGCACCTGCACAGCCGCGTGCAAGCGAACTTTGGGCACCAATCGCTCGTCCACCAGACCGAGCGCCGACATTCCCGCCGCCACCATGCGCAGCGCAACAGCCGTGGCTTGTTTGTAGTCGCCTTCCGTACCGGTGCTCCGGCTCCCTAAGAAGAGCTCCTCAGCCACGCCACCGGCTAAGGCGACAACAAGCTGGTCGCGTAAGCTCTCCTCGGTCTCGAGGTAGTTGTCCTGCTCGGGCTGTTGCCGCACGTAGCCTAACGCCCCGCCGCGCGAGAGTATGCTCAGTTTACCGACACTGCCCGCACGCCTAGTCTCGGCTGCAAAGGCATGGCCAAGCTCGTGAAAGGCGATGCGCCTGAGCTCCTCTTTACTCGGGCGGCGGTCGTGTTGCTCGCCAAGCACCACTTTGTCAATGCTCTCGGTAAAATCCCGCTGCGTAACCTCTGTTTGGCCGCGCCGCCAAGCCAGAATAGCCGCCTCGTTGCTCAAGCTTTCCAGATGCGCGCCGGAAAAGCCGGCCGTTTCGGCGGCCAACTGCTCTAGATCTACTTCTTCCGCCAACGGCTTTGTCCGCGTGTGTAGCTCCAGGATGCTCTTACGCGCAGCCCTATCCGGCAAGTCAACGCGCACGATGCGGTCGAACCGGCCGGGGCGCGTGAGCGCCGGATCCAGCAAGTCGGCGCGGTTAGTTGCACCTATAAGCAGCACACCCGTCTCAGCGCTTGTTTTCAGCCCGTCCATTTCTACTAAGAGCTGGTTTAGAGTTTGGTCGTACTCCATATGACTCGTGTTCTTGCCGCGTTTTGCGCCCAAAACATCAATCTCATCAATAAACACGATAGCGCGAGATTTGCCCTGCTTCTTAGACAGTTGTTCCGCTTTGCGAAAGAGCTCGCGCACCCTCTGCGCACCTACGCCAGCATACATCTCGATAAACTCGCTGCCGCTCGTCGCCAAAAACGCCGCATCTGTGTAAGAGGCCGCGGCTTTGGCCAGCAAAGTCTTGCCCGTGCCGGGCGGTCCACAGAGCAGAATTCCCTTTAAGGGCCTAATGCCAAGCGCCGCGGCGGCGTGTTCGCTGCGGATAAAATCAAGCGCTTCTTTGAGCTCCTGTTTGGCGGTGTTCTGCCCGCCGATATCCTCAAAGCTAAGGCTATACACCTCGGTGCTCACGACCTGACCGGTGTGCCGTGCCGCGCCGGTGTGCCTTGCCTTGTACCAGACGGCCCCAGCCAACAGCGTCAACACGACGTAAGGCAACGTATCCGGATTTGCATAGACGAGAAATACTAGCGCGGCCAAGCTGAGCCCTATAAGCAACTCCGGTCTTTTCATCGCTCTTTGCTCCCCCGCTTTACATAATTCTTATACCTGCAGTATAGCATAATATTGCATTTAACTTTGCAGGTAAAATATAACACCCCACCTCTTGCTTAAGGGCGGGGTGTTTCTTTTACTTATTGCGATTTTTGTATTCGCTGAAGTCGACTAATTTGCCTGCTGATTCCACTCGCGGATTGGGAACCAGGGAGGCCATACTATGCCCATACAACGACCAATGCGGCGTATTGTTAAGGTAATCGACCACCAGCCTTGTTAGCTCCGGGTCAAGTTCTGTCGCCCCCGCGCCGCAGACTACAGCGTAGGCCGGAAACGCCGCCCCGATGTGGCCCTCGCGCATGGCCACACGCCGCCCGACATAGATAAGCCGCCTGGCCTCGTCTTCCGGCAAGTCGTAGTGCTCAACCAAGTAATCGTACAGCAAATCCCCCTCTACCGTGGGGTCTACGTACAGCGGGTCGGCGGCAGCGTACAGGTCTTCTAGGTTAAACAGCTTGTACCCCAGGTCGGCAGGTCTGCGGTCGAGAACTTGTGCGGCAGAGTCTAACAATGGGTCGCAGTAGTATTCGCGCTCGACCCGGTATAAGCCTCGGAACCCCTCCATTGCCGGTATAACAAACCAAAAGGAGGGTTGCATCGAGTAATAGTCCTCATAGGCACGGCCAAACAGCAGGCTCAAGTAGTTGTGCGCTTGATACCCCCTGATAGCTCCGTAATAGTAAATGAGCCCCTGCGTCGCGGTAACCCAACGCGTATTAATAGCCACGCGCTCAGCATAGGGCAGCCCATCGTGTTGCCGGAAACGCTCCAGTAACTCTGATGGCACTGTCAAACACGGCGAGTTGTTGTAGATTCCGACAAAGAAGATTCCGAGGTTAGATAAGTACCTGCAATCGGCCTCGGATAAGTCAAGTTCGCGCAGCGGCACCATGCCGCCGCTAGCTAGCACTATGCGGAGCAAACTAGCTCTGCTTTCGTCAAAGGCGTCAAACACATGGTGAATCTTCCCAGGCAGCTCTGCTTCTAACTTAGCTACTATCTCTGGCTTACGCAAGCTTGTCGAAAACTTTATGCGCGCGACATGCCGCAGGTTAAGCAAGTTCTCTTTTGGAATCGTTTGCAGTGCCTCGCCTAGAGTACACGGCACCTTTAAATCGTACCACTCCACTCGTCATCCCTCTTTTCTACACCATGAGTATGAACTGAGCGGCCTGCGGCGTCAAGCATGCACGAGAACGCACTTACGACGCACGGCTCGCCACAAGGATTTTCGCTGCAGGCGTGGAATATAGTGCTAAGCAAAAAACGACTGGAGGGCTATGATGCTACGCAAAGACAATATCGTCGACAACTTCCACGGCACCCTAGTGGCTGACCCTTATCGCTACCTCGAAGACGGCCATGACCCGGATACAGTCGAATTCTTGGAGCGGCACAACGCGCGTGCCGCAGAGTTCCTAAGCGGCATCCCGGCGCGCGAGCAGTTTAGAGCACGCTTGTCCGAACTATGGGACCGCCCGCGCTATACGCCGCCGGCCAGGGTAGGCGACAGGTACTTCTTTCGCAAGAACGATGGCCTGCAAAACCAAGACGTGCTCTATATGCAGGAAGGACTTACCGGAGAGCCGAGCGTAGTGCTAGACCCAAACCTCTTTAGCAGCGACGGCACGGTAGCACTGACCGGCACTAATGTATCGCGGTGCGGCAAGTTCTTGGCTTATGCCCGCTCCGCGAGCGGCAGCGACTGGCAAGAGATTCGGGTGCTCGATATTGATGCGGGACACGAGTACCCAGAAGTCCTAGTCCATGTTAAGTTCACTAACACGGCCTGGCTACCTGACAGCAGCGGGTTCTTCTATAGCCGCTTCCCCGACCCGTCTACCGTCAAACCAGGCGAAGAAAGCTACCACAACAAAGTGTTTTTTCATGCGCTCGGCACTGCCCAAAGCGAAGACCGCCTAGTCTACGAGCGTCCGGACTTTAAGGAGCTCGGCTTTGCGCCTACCGTAAGCGAAGACGGGCGGTATTTGTTCCTTACGGTCTGGCACGGGACTGACCCGGTTAATCGGTTCTATTATCTGGACCTGACAAATGGCGCCGGGAGCGGCAACATCGTCAAGCTACATGACGCCGCTGACGCAGCCTACTACGTACTGGGCAATGAGGGGACTAAGTTCTTCTTCTACAGCACACTTGCTGCCCCCCGCGGCAAGATTATAGCGCTTGACGTTGCCGACCCCGCGCGCGAGCGTTGGCAAACCGTAATACCCGAGAGCGACGAGTCCATCGACCAAGCCTACATCATTAACGGGCAGCTGGTTCTTACCTACCTGCGGCATGCCCATCACGTAGTGCGGCTGTTTACACTAGACGGTGCACCGGACGGCGCGCTAGAACTCCCCGCGCTTGGTTCAGTTGCCTCGATAACGGGCAGAAAACATCACGACGCCATGTTCTTTAGCTTTACCTCGTTCCTGTTTCCGGCTACGGTGTTTCGCTATGACTTTAAGGCGCGCACTGTCACCCCATTATGGGAAAGCACTGCGACTTTCGACCCCGCCGCCTTCCTGGTGAAGCAAGTTTTCTACCCTTCTAAGGACGGGACGCAAATCCCGCTGTTTATAGTGCACAAGCGCGAGCTGCCTTTAGACGGCAAAGCACCCACCGTGCTCTACGGCTACGGCGGGTTTAACATCAGTGCTACCCCGGACTTCTCCGCAGGCATAGTCGCCTGGCTTGAAAGGGGCGGCGTATACGCAGAAGCTTGTTTGCGCGGCGGCGGAGAGTACGGCGAGGACTGGCACCAAGCCGGTATGCTTGCCAACAAGCAAAACGTCTTCGACGACTTCCACGCGGCAGCCGAATACTTAGTGGCTACAGGGTACACTTCTAGCCGACACCTCGCCATTATGGGCGGCAGTAACGGCGGGCTCTTGGTAGCCGCGTGCATGGTGCAGCGGCCGGAGCTTTATGGCGCCGTAGTGTGTCGCGTGCCGGTGATCGACATGCTGCGCTACCACAAGTTCACCGTCGGGCGCTACTGGATTGGCGAATACGGCAATGCCGAAGCCGACCCCGATCACTTTAAGTTCATGTACGCTTATTCCCCACTGCACAACGTGCGAGCGGGGGTAGACTACCCACCCACACTAATTATGACTGCAGATACCGATGACCGCGTGGTGCCCGCGCACGCCTTTAAGTTTATGGCGACACTAGAGGAGCACTACACCGGCGACAACCCAATAATTATGCGCGTAGAAATGAAGGCCGGCCACGGCGCAGGCAAGCCGACCGGCAAGATAATCGCGGAAGGCGCCGACATGTATGCGTTTCTCTCGAAGGTTATTGGGTAGGGAGCTTCTCCGCTACCACTAGCATTTCAAAGTCGCTAGTCTGCAGCTTGTCGTCGCGGCTGAAGGCGCCGAGCTTTGCTCCGAATATGCCGATATGGCCAAAGCCTAGGGATTTAAGCAGCCAAGTAATTTCTGAGGGAACGTAGTAGCGCTCATTGCAGGCGAGCTCGCGCTTGTTGCCGTCGTCGTCTACAAAAGTGGTGACGTTTTGGTCGCGGAATGTTAAGAGGTCGAAGCTGTGCTGTGCGTACTGCGCGTCGGTGCCCTTGGTGGAATCGGCGAAAAACTCCCGCAGCGTGTGAAAGAGCGGGAATAGCCCATTAAGCGTCGTAAAGATAAACTTGCCGCCGGGGACAAGCGCCTTGGCGGCGTTTTTTAGTATTTCGTAGTTCATTTCGTCGGTTTCCATGAGCGGGAATGCGCCTTCGCAGAGCATAATGGCTAGGTCGAACTCCGCCGCAAAAGTTAGCGCGCGGGCGTCAGCCTGCCGAAAGTCAACCGCAAGACCTAGCTCCTGTGCCTTTTCCTTGGCCCGCTGCAGTTGCGCCGCGGACAGGTCAATGCCTGTAACGGTGTAGCCGCGCTTAGCTAGCTGAATGGCGTGCCTACCGGTGCCGCACCCGATGTCTAGAATGCGCTTGGTTTTGTCAAAGCTAATTTCCCGCTCAATAAAGTCACACTCGCCGAGTGTACCCTGGGCAAAGCTCTCTTTGTCGTACTGCTTGCCGTAGTTATCAAACAGCGCTTCGTACCATTGCTTCATTTGGCTCACCTCGCAAATCTCCAACAGGTTCCGTAGTCCCTAGGCAACTTAGCGTTTCTTAGTAGGGCGTGCACCATCTCTAGCGGCATAGAATTACCCTGCAGGATGCGGTCGTGAAACTCCTTCTCTGGCATTTTGCCTTCCGCCACAAACTCGCGGTACAGGGCACGCATCTGGATAGCTCCAAGCATATATGCTGCTTGGTACAGCGGCGGATACGTCCCGTTAAAAGACCGCCTTACTTCACCGGTGGCCGTGTGCCTGCTGTGCCCCACTTGCTCGATTAGATAGTCAATGCACTGATCCGGCGTCCAACGTCCCAAATGGAAGTTTAGAGAGAACACGATACGGGCACAGCGGTGCGTACGCCAAAACAGAATGCCCCCGCGGTTTAAGGCAGACGCGGGGAATCCGAGGTCCCACAGCCTAAATTCCCACCACAGCGCCCACCCTTCTACCCAAAACGGAGTATAGAAGGCTTTGCGGTGCCGATTATAGCGCTCGCCCATAAACATCTGCAGGTGATGTCCGGGGATAAGCTCGTGCTGGACGGTAGCGCGCGCTAGGTGCATATTATTGGCCGAGAGACTGTCTAGTTTTTCTGCGTGCCCCATGGCCTCGGTAGGAAACGAAACCTGCACCAGTTCTCCCCCGAGGAAAAAGGGGCTAACTTTTTGTGCCTCCCGACTCATCATGCTCATGCGCCACACGTCAATAGCTAAGGGCGGCACCGTGAGGAGGTCGCGCTTAAGAATAAAGTCTATCGCCTCGTAGGCCTGAAACGCGATAAGTGCCGGTTGCTCGCCTGGTGCTAAGTAGTCTTGCATAACAAGCTCTAGGGCAGCCCGCCAATCGGCGCCTAAGCCTAACTCCTGCGCTACCTTGCGCCACTCGGTCATGCACCAATTAAGCTCGGTCTCGGCTATGGCGATAAGCTCGTCTGGGGTGTACGGAATCATCTCGTATGCTAGGTCTGCCATTAAGCTCTCGATGCCAATAGGAGCTCCTACAATCGGCTCTTCCGCACCCGGCTTACAGCCAAGAATCGTCTCGCGCAGAAAGCGTTCTTGAGCATCTAGCTCGCTCTGCAGGCTCTGGTAAGGAGTGCGGCACCACCAGCTAAACTCTGGGTTGTACCCGTCGTAGAACCCAAACCAATCGGCGAGCGTCTTCTTTAAGTCGGCTATGCGGCTTACGGCTCGCCAAGCTGTGCTGTGCCGTATATTTAGCTCCTCGCGTGCAGCCTTTAGTGCGTGCGCCATCGCCGCCAGCTTAGCACTGACCGCGGCCGGGGCTACAGACTCGAACTGACGGCGCGCTTCTTGCAGCGACGCCACTTCGTCCATAATGGGCAGAACAGGGGCAATTTCTGCCTGCAGACGAGCTTCGCGCTCTAGGCACGTCAACAAATACTTAAGCTTCGCACGTAAAAGGTGCCAGTCTATGCTGCCCTCTACGCTTAGCTCCTCGTAGCTAAACTCGTCAAGACTTAACAGCCAAGCTTCGTAAAACTCCTTAAGCCGCTTTAGCTGTAGCGGCGAGCCATTGACATTGTAGAAGCGAAGCAAGGCATCGCGGTCGCTTATAAAGCGCTCCACCAAAACGCGCATCTCGCTAGTCGCCTCGGCAACTGATTGAGGCAAGTTAGGCAAGTAGCTCTCTGCGCCCCGTTCAGCTTGCTTGGGTTGCCCGTGGCGAAAATCTGCTGCCTTCATGTGATGACACCTCCTGTTAAGTCACACTAAATCACTGCGTTCAACCGAGTTGGTGCTAAATACCTGCTGCATTATGTAATCTGGTGATTCTGCAATCTGATATAATCAAGGCAAGAAAGGAGCATCTATATGCGTATTACAGCAGTTCTACTTGTGCTTCTTCTGCTTGCAGGCTGCGCCCCGGTCGAGAAGGCTTTTGATCCAAAGCCGGAACCGCCCGGGCCGGTGCAGCCACAGCCGCAAGACCCACAACCCAAGCCACCCGAGCCCCCGCCGGTGAAACCGAGCGAGCCTCCCGAGCAGACGCTTGAGGAGCGCTTAGCCGCGCTGCCGACCGGACTAGACAGAACCGAGAAATCCTACTGGTTTCGGCGTAACACCGAGCATAAGCAACCTAGACCCGGCATTAGTCAAGCTTTAATCGACAAGTACGGCGTCATCGTACTCGGCTCGGCGGAGCAAAAACACGTCTACCTCACGTTTGACTTAGGCTATGAACTGGGATTCACGGCCGGCATGCTAGATGTCCTAAAGGAAGAGGGCGTGCCGGCGGCGTTCTTTGTTACCGGGCTGACGGTGCGCACGCAGCCTGACCTAGTTAAGCGCATTGTCGCGGACGGTCATGTGCTTGCGAATCACTCTGTGAATCATCCGTCTCTGCCGACTCTGTCGCTAGAGCAAATGAAGGATGAACTGATGGAACTAGATGACAAGATTTTCGCTTTGACCGGTCAACGCACGCACTTCTTCCGTCCCCCGATGGGCACCTATTCCGAGCACTCTTTGGCCGTGACGCAGGCCTTGGGATATAGGACTGTGTTTTGGAGCATGGCCTACAAGGACTGGGTGGTTGATGAACAACCCGGAGCCGCTTATGCGCTCGAACATGTGACAGCGAACATTCATCCCGGCGCGGTTATTCTCCTGCACGCGGTTTCCCAGAGCAATGCGGAGGCCCTGCCCGCCATTATCCGGGAACTGAAAGCGCAAGGG
>JAGXRZ010000031.1 GCA_018335585.1 Selenomonadales bacterium | reverse complement strand
AAGCTCTGGCAGCTGATGGACGCAGTAGACGAGTATATTCCTACTCCTGTACGCGAAACCGAAAAGCCCTTCCTGATGCCCGTAGAAGACGTCTTCACGATTACCGGTCGCGGCACCGTAGCAACCGGTCGCGTTGAGCGCGGCGTGATTAAGGTATCCGACGAAGTTGAAATCGTAGGCTTTACCGAAAGACCCCGCAAGACCGTCTGCACCGGCGTAGAAATGTTCCGCAAGCTCCTTGACCAGGCCCAAGCCGGTGACAACGTAGGGTTACTCCTGCGCGGCGTAGACCGCAAAGACATCGAGCGTGGCCAGGTATTGGCAAAGCCCGGCTCGATTAAGCCCCACACCAAGTTTAAGGGCGAAGTCTACGTTCTGTCCCAAGAAGAAGGCGGCCGTCATAAGCCCTTCTTTGACGGATACCGTCCGCAGTTTTACTTCCGCACCACCGACGTAACCGGTATCTTGAACCTGCCCGCAGGCGTAGAGATGGTTATGCCCGGCGACAACATCACCATGACGATTGAGCTTATTACTACGATTGCCATGGAGCCCGGCGTGCGCTTTGCTATTCGCGAAGGCGGCCGTACCGTCGGCGCCGGCGTCGTGACGGAGATTATTGAGTAGGGCCCCAGCGCCTAGTGCCTAGTGTCTAGGTCAGGATTCGCAATTCACGAATGATGAACGCGAGCTAATCGCTTCTACTGGGAACTGAGGACTGGGCACTGGGCACTTCGCAAAGGCACTGCGGTTCGCCGCAGTGTTTTTCCTTGACACAGGTATGTCCCTGTGATAACTTTTATGGGGTATCCGTTTTTAGGCGCCATTATAGCAGGAGGTGGGACTAATGCGAGTAGGTATTACGTTAGCCTGCGGTGAGTGCAAACAACGCAACTACCGTACTACTAAGAATAAGAAGACCAACACGGAACGCTTGGAGATGAAAAAGTACTGCAAGTTCTGTAAGACTCACACCGCTCATCGGGAAACAAAGTAGGTGAAGGTATGAAGTTCTTACAGAAGCTCGTGGACAAATTTCACGAACTCACCAAGTTCTTGCGCGAAGTCCGCAGTGAAATGCGCAAGGTCGTGTGGCCCACTCGGCAGCAGACCGTTAACTACACCCTAGTAGTAGTTGCGGCAGTGATTCTGGTGGCAGGTCTTATTTCCATTACGGACGCCGCCTTTGGCGCGGTTATCCGGCGCGTGCTCGGCATCTAATCCTAGTCGCGGAGTTCCCGTCGAAGGAGGTAGGGGCGCTATCTTTGATAGGGCCCTGAGAGAGTTATGGCAAAGAATTGGTACGTGGTGCACACCTATTCCGGGTACGAGAATAAGGTGAAAGCCAACCTGGAAAAGCGCGTCCAATCCATGGAGATGGAGGACAAGATTTTTCGTGTACTAGTCCCGATGGAGGATGAACTGGAGACGGGCCGAGACGGCAAAAAGAAGCTTGTCAAGAAAAAAGTTTTCCCGGGCTATGTGATTGTGGAGATGATCGTGACCGACGATTCTTGGTACGTCGTGCGAAATACGCCGGGCGTAACAGGCTTTGTAGGTTCCGGCACCAAACCGACGCCGCTTAATGACAGCGAAGTCAAGGCAATTTTGCGCTCCATGAATATGGAAGAGCCCAAGATTCGCGTCGATTATTCGCTTGGCGAGTCTGTGCGTATCATCGAGGGGCCCTTCCAAGGCTTTGTTGGTCCGATTGAAGAGATTATCGCTGACCGACAAAAGCTCAGGGTAAGGGTGAACATGTTTGGCCGCGAGACGCCCGTGGAATTGAACTTCACTCAAGTGCAAAAACTGTAGAACCCTAAGTAAGGGATATGAATTTGCCGCGGCAAATTCAGAGGGAGGTGGACGTAGTTGGCTAAGAAACTTGTTAAAGTCGTCAAACTGCAAATTCCTGCTGGCAAGGCAACGCCTGCTCCACCGGTTGGACCTGCCCTGGGTCAAGCTGGTATTAACATCATGGGCTTTGTCAAGGAGTTTAACGAGCGCACCGCGCAGCAAGTGGGCTTGATTATCCCGGTAGAGGTTTCTGTCTTTCATGACAGGTCTTTTACTTTCATACTCAAGACCCCGCCGGCGGCTGTGCTGCTGAAGAAGGCGGCAGGAGTCGAATCGGGCTCCGGTGAGCCTAACAAAAAGAAGGTTGCTAAAGTGACCCGCGCTAAGGTGCGCGAGATTGCCCAGTTGAAGATGCCTGACTTAAATGCCGCAAGTATCGACGCGGCCGTGCGCATGGTCGAAGGCACTGCGCGTAGCATGGGCATCGAAGTTGTTGACTAGGAAAAGAACCCGCGTGGGAGGGGTTATTCCCGCTATTACCACTGGAGGTGAAGAGCATGCCTAAGAGAGGCAAGAAGTATTTAGAAGCAGCAAAGCTTTTTGACCGCACTGTCTTCTATGACCCTAGCGAGGCCGTCGCGCTCGCCAAGAAGAGCGCCACCGCAAAGTTTGACGAGACCATCGAAGTCGCGGTAAGGCTTGGGGTCAACCCAAAACACGCCGACCAACAAGTGCGCGGTGCTGTTGTGTTGCCGCACGGTACGGGTAAGACTGTGCGTGTGCTTGTTTTTGCTAAAGGCGACAAGGCGCGTGAAGCAGAGAATGCAGGCGCGGACGTCGTCGGAGCCGAAGACATTATCGCTAAGATTCAGAACGAGAACTGGGTAGACTTTGACGTGGCCATCGCCACCCCCGACATTATGGGGCAGGTTGGCCGCTTGGGTAGGATTCTCGGTCCGAAGGGGCTTATGCCTAACCCCAAAGTAGGTACAGTTACGTTCGATGTGGCCAAGGCGATTCGCGATGTGAAGGCAGGTAAGATTGAGTACCGCGTCGATAAGGCAGGTATCGTTCACGCCCCTATCGGCAAGGCTTCTTTCACGGAAGACAAGCTTATGGGCAACTTCGTGGCGCTACTCGAGGCCCTCGTTAAGGCTAAGCCGAGCGCAGCGAAAGGCGTCTATGTGCGTACCGTAACCCTGTCATCAACGATGGGCCCGGGCGTGCGCGTCAATGCTGCCAAGGCAGCAGGCGTAGGAGTTGCGACGCAGTAGGTTGTGTCGCTTGTCGCTTGTCGCTGGTCGCTTGAGGATAGCCGCTAGGTGCCAGCCGCCAGGGGAGTGGCTTTGAGCTGTGAGCTGTGAGGCGCTGGAAATCATGAATCATGAATCGTGAATCATGAACTAGGGGGTCCGTGAGCTGTGAGCTAAGGCGGGGTGGAAAGGTCAAAGAGATACCGTAAACCACCGAGATACGCTCTACTGGGCACTGAGGACTGGGCACTGGGCACCTCCTCATACTAGGAGCCAGGCGCCAGAAGCGCCCGCGTTCCCACGAAGTGCGAAGTGCGAAGTGCGAAGTGCGCTTGACATCACTCCCTCCCCATGGTAACTTAACACTGCTAATTCCGCTCAAGACAGTAGGTACGTAGTTTAAACGCCGTAGGCGGCCTACCGAGGTGGGAGTGTATACTGTGGTTCAGTATGCCTTTCCCGCATGCGGGGAAGGCATCTTCTCATTGTGGACGCTAAAGGAGGTGTAGAAGAATGGGTAATCGCGAAGCGAAGGGGCAAGTAGTACAAGAGCTAGTAGCTAAGTTGCGCGCGAACAAAGGTGCCGTGTTCATTGACTATCGCGGAATTTCCGTAGCCAAGGACACCGAATTGCGCGCGAAGCTGCGTAAGGCCGGTATCGAATACCGCGTGGTGAAAAACACTCTGTTCCAGCGCGCGGCCAACGAAGTTGGCGCAGCAGGATTGGAGCGCTATTTAGAGGGTCCGACGGCAGTTGCGCTAAGCCCCGACTCCGTCGCTCCGGCGAGAGTTCTTACGGAGTGGATTAAGGCGAACAAGATGCTTGAGATTAAGGGTGGCCTCTATGAGGGCAAAGCCTATGACCAAGCGGGTGTAGCTGCTATTGCTGCTCTGCCGACACGCGAGGTTATGCTCAGCATCGTGCTAGGTACACTGAACGCGCCGTTGTCCGCCTTTGCCGGTGTCATTGATGCGATACGCAGGCAAAAGGAAGAGCCGGCTGCAGACTAACAGAATTCGAAGGAGGTAAAAAAATGAGTAAAGCACAAATTATCGAGATGGTAAAGAACATGACCGTGCTTGAGCTCTCCGAGCTTGTAAAAGCACTTGAGACCGAGTTTGGCGTAACTGCCGCCGCACCGATGGCGGCCATGCCGCAAGCCGGTGGCGCAGCCCCCGTAGCCGAAGTGGTGGAAGAGCAAACCGAGTTCACCGTTATCCTGGCTAGCGCAGGCGACAAGAAGATTAACGTCATTAAGGTAGTGCGCGAGGTTACCGGCCTCGGTCTTGTAGAAGCGAAGGCCCTCGTTGACGGAGCTCCCAAGCCTGTCAAGGAAAACGTCAGCAAGGAAGATGCTGCCAAG
Source organism: Selenomonadales bacterium (assembly GCA_018335585.1). Classification (NCBI taxonomy): domain Bacteria; kingdom Bacillati; phylum Bacillota; class Negativicutes; order Selenomonadales; species Selenomonadales bacterium. The sequence goes on along the minus strand of JAGXRZ010000031.1, from coordinate 11,894 downwards.
ATTAAGGCTAAGCTGGTTGAAGCCGGCGCTGCAGTCGAGATCAAATAACCATCCGCCAGCAAGGGACGCGTCTGTGATTAGACCGTCCCTTTTTCCTAAGTGGAAGGCCTTCGGGCGAAAGCTATGCTGCAGCCATATACAGGACAGGTGGATATAAGGCATGTATCTAGCTTAGTTAACTCGGAAAGTTTCCTGTAGGCCTTGACTCATCCCAACATGCTATGTTAGCATATTAAATTGTCACGAAGTATCCTACGCCGATAGGCGTTTAGACTTTGTGCAGGTGGGTAGAATAGTTAGGTAGTCTCAGCCAAGGGGGTACTGTCCCCTTTTTTGGCTTGTCGGCTATGAAGTTCCACGGAGAAATCTCGGCAAGAGGGTGAAGCGTTTAATGGTTAAGGCCAACGCGGAAGGCAGGCGGCAGCGGGTTCGTTTCGGGCGTATTGAAGAGGTCTTGGGCGTACCTAATCTCATCGAAATCCAGAGGCAATCGTTTGATTGGTTTGTTAATGAGGGGCTGGCCGAAACATTCCGGGACATCTCTCCCATTCAAGATTTTACGGGCAATCTCGTTTTGGAATTCATTGATCATCAGTTTGGTGAGCCAAAGTTTTCTCTGGATGAATTTAAGGAAAAAGACTCTACCTTCTCGGCGCCTCTGCGCGTTAAGGTGCGCTTAGTGAACAAGGAGACGGGCGAAGTCAAGGAGCAAGAAGTCTTTATGGGAGACTTCCCGCTCATGACCGAGAACGGCACGTTTATCTATAACGGTGCCGAACGCGTCGTCGTCAGCCAGTTGGTGCGCTCACCCGGGGCCTACTACCATGAATCGATGGAGGCTACCGGGGATAAAGTGTTCACTTCGACGCTTATTCCTAACCGCGGTGCTTGGCTGGAAATGGAGACCGACGCAAATGACGTGGTATGGGCGCGCGTAGACCGCACGCGTAAGATACCGATTACCGTGTTGTTAAGAGCCTTGGGACTTGGCACCAATCAGGCTATTTTGCAGGCGCTTGGTGAAGATGCGAAGTTGTCTTCTACGTTTGACCGCGACAGCACCAGCACCATGGAAGAAGGACTCATAGAAATATACAAACGCCTGCGTCCCGGCGAACCACCTACGGTCGAGAGCGCTAAGGCGCTGTTGCACTCGCTCTTTTTTGACCCGCGCCGCTACGACCTCGCTCATGTCGGGCGCTATAAGCTCAACAAGAAGCTAAGTTTGCGCCGTCGCGTGCAAGGGCGTATAGCCGCAGAAACCGTTATCGCAACCGAGGCAGTTTACCAGACCGAAGTCGAAGCGACCGGGCGCGAGCAGGTAGGCTTAGGCGGCGTGCTTATAGCGGCCGGAGAAGTCTTGGTGCAGCGCGGCGAGAAAGTTACGCGCGAAACAGCGGAACGCCTAGAGCAAGCAGGGGTCAACGAGCTCTTAGTGCAGGCTGAACGCACCGGTCAGACTCTCATTCGCGGCAACGGCTTGCGTCGCGAGACGTGGCAGTCGCGCGTAAGAGGCGGTAAGCTCCTAGGGCATATCGTCAACAACGCGGGAGAAGTCGTCCTGTGGAGTGGAACCGAACTCGGCAGCGAAGAAATCGAGCTCTTGGAGCGTACCCTCGCGGCCGACGCTTTGCCTGAGCGCGTCGTGAATATTGAGCTCCGTCGCCAGCAAAAGACGGTGGTACTTGCACATCGCTTTGCTTCTCCGACCGAGAAGCATATAACCCGCGATGACGTTTATAGCGCCGTAAATTACCTGCTAGTCCTCCTAGAGGGTATCGGCAAGGTTGACGACATCGACCACCTCGGCAATAGGCGCCTGCGTTCCGTGGGTGAGCTGCTACAAAACGCTTTCCGCATCGGGCTCTCACGCATGGAGCGGGTAGTTAAAGAACGCATGACTATACAAGATGTCGATGTCATCACGCCGCAGGCTTTAATCAATATTCGACCGGTTGTAGCATCGATTAAGGAGTTCTTTGGCTCCAGTCAACTGTCGCAGTTTATGGACCAGACTAACCCCCTCGCTGAGCTGGCGCACAAACGCCGCTTGAGCGCTCTAGGTCCCGGGGGACTAAGCCGTGAACGCGCCGGTGTAGAAGTACGCGACGTGCACTTTTCGCATTACGGGCGTATCTGCCCCATCGAGACACCGGAAGGTCCAAACGTCGGCTTAATCGGAAACCTCTCTACCTATGCGCGTGTAAACAAATATGGGTTTATTGAGACCCCCTATCGCGTGGTAAGAAAGCAAGGGAATGATACGCTTGTGTTCCCGAGCGTCGAGTATTTGACGGCGGACGAAGAAGACGAGTTTGTCATCGCGCAGGCTAACGCTGAGCTAGAGGATATGCCCGCAGCAGGGCAGGGAATCAGTCGCTTTGCCATGGAGCGCACGACCGTGCGGCATCGCCACCAGATTAAGGTGGTTCCTGTCAGCGAAGTAGACTATATGGACGTCTCGCCTAAGCAGGTCTTTAGCGTGCCCACCATTCTCATTCCGTTCTTAGAGCACGACGAAGCGGGCCGAGCCTTGATGGGTGCAAACATGATGAAGCAAGCAGTACCGCTCCTGCGTCCGGAAGCTCCGTTAGTGGGCACCGGCATGGAGTACAAGGCTGCTATCGACTCGGGCTCCGTGCTTGTAGCGCGACGCGCCGGCAAAGTAAAGCGCGTGGGGGCGAAAAACATTGCCGTCGAAACTGCCGACGGCTCAGTGGATACCTATAAGTTGATGAAGTTTGTCCGCAGTAACCAAGGTACCTGCATCAACCAGCGCCCGGTGGTAGCGAAGGGGCAGGTGCTTGCGGAGCGCGAGCTAATTGCAGACGGGCCGGCCACCAGTGAAGGGGAGATTGCACTAGGCCGCAATGTGCTGTGTGCGTTTATGCCTTGGGGCGGATACAACTTTGAGGACGCCATTTTAATCAGCGAACGTCTTGTACGCGAGGACGTGTTCACTTCTATCCACATCGAAGAATACGAAGCCGAGGCGCGCGATACCAAGCTCGGCCCCGAAGAGATTACCTCCGACATTCCAAACGTCGGTGACGATATGCTGCGCGACCTTGATGACCGCGGCATCGTGCGCATAGGAGCCGAGGTGCGCACCGGCGACATTCTCGTCGGCAAGGTTACACCTAAGGGCGAAACGGAACTGACGGCCGAGGAACGCTTGCTGCGCGCCATCTTTGGCGAGAAAGCACGCGAAGTCCGCGATACGTCGGCGCGTGTCCCGCACGGCGAATCCGGTCGCGTCGTAGACGTTAAGGTGTTCTCACGCGAGAATAGCGACGAACTTCCACCCGGCGTGAACATGCTAGTGCGCGTGTACGTAGCGCAGAAACGCAAAATCTCCGAAGGCGACAAGATGGCCGGACGCCACGGCAATAAAGGTGTCATTGCCTGTATCTTGCCCGACGAAGATATGCCCTTCTTGCCGGACGGCCGTTCGGTAGACATTGTATTGAACCCCCTAGGGGTCCCTAGCCGTATGAACATCGGTCAGGTGCTTGAGACGCACCTCGGCATGGCTGCTAAGGCGTTAGGCATCCACGTAGCCAGCCCCGTTTTTGACGGCGGACATGAGAGCGACATTCAGGCCTTCTTGGCCCAAGCCGGGTTGTCTCCCGACGGTAAGTCGGTCGTCTACGACGGGCGTACCGGCGAAGCCTTTGACAACGAAGTGGCCGTCGGTTATGTCTACATGATGAAGCTCTTCCACCTAGTTGACGACAAGATTCACGCTCGCTCCACAGGCCCATACAGCTTAGTGACACAGCAGCCGCTAGGCGGTAAGGCGCAGTTTGGCGGACAGCGTTTCGGGGAAATGGAGGTGTGGGCGCTCGAGGCTTATGGTGCCGCCTACACACTGCAGGAGCTGCTTACGGTTAAGTCAGACGACGTGGTAGGCCGCGTCAAGACCTATGAAGCAATCGTCAAGGGCGAAAACATCCCTGAACCTGGCGTGCCGGAGTCTTTTAAAGTGTTAATAAAGGAACTGCAGAGTCTGTGCATGAACGTGAGGATTCTTGACGAGCACGAGCAGGAAATCGAAATTCGCGAGCACGACGAGGATATCAACGAGACTCTGCGTGAGCTTAAGCTCAGCATCGAGGGCGATGAGGAAGAAGGACGCACCAGACGGCGCAAGGTTGAGCCGCCGCTTGAGACTCGCGTGGCTGACAAGATAGCCGATGAGGATGAAGACGAGGATGACGACGAGGGCGATGCTCTGCCGCTTGACCCGCGGGAGCTCTCTGCAGTTCTGCGCAAGCGCCTAGTGCCGGAGGCTACCGGTGATGAGGAAGCCGAAGAGGAAGAGGATTTCCTCGACGACGACGAGGACGACGAGGACGACCTCGCCACTTTGCTGGCCAAGAAGCTAGCACCGCTCGGCGTTACGTCAAAGAGCAAGCCACGTTCTTCGTAATTTTACTTGAGGGGAGCGACCACTATGTTGGATGTCAACGAGTTTGAGTCCATACGCATAAGCTTAGCGTCGCCCGACCAGATCAGGGAGTGGTCGAAAGGCGAAGTTAAAAAGCCTGAGACCATCAACTATCGCACGTTGAAACCTGAAAAGGAAGGCTTGTTCTGCGAAAAGATATTCGGCCCTACGAAAGACTGGGAATGCAACTGCGGCAAGTACAAGCGGGTGCGCTATAAAGGCATCGTCTGCGACCGCTGCGGCGTCGAAGTTACCCGCAGCAAAGTACGGCGCGAGCGCATGGGTCATATTGAACTGGCGGCCCCTGTCTCGCATATCTGGTATTTTAAAGGCATCCCAAGTCGCATGGGGCTTATTCTTGACATGTCGCCAAGGCTCTTGGAGAAGGTGCTGTACTTTGCTGCCTATGTTGTCCTAGACGCAAAGGATTCCCAGCTCAGCGAGGGGCAGATTCTCACCGAGGCCGAATACCGCGAGGCGCGCGAGCGCTTTGGCAGTGCTTTCCGCGTAGGTATGGGAGCGGAGGCCGTGCGTGAGCTTTTGTCGCGCATTGAATTGGAGACAACCGTAGCCGAGCTCAGGGCCGAGTCTGCCGAGACGACAGGCCAACGCCGCGTGCGTGCGATTAGGCGCCTTGAGGTTATGGAGTCATTCCGCAAGTCCGGCAACCGTCCGGAGTGGATGATTATGGACGTCATCCCGGTAATTCCGCCTGACCTGCGTCCGATGGTGCAGCTAGACGGCGGCCGCTTTGCGACCTGCGACTTAAATGACCTTTACCGCCGCGTCATTAACCGCAACAACCGCTTAAAGCGGCTGCTTGAGCTTGGCGCGCCGGACATTATCGTGCGTAACGAAAAACGCATGCTACAGGAAGCAGTCGACGCCCTAATAGATAACGGCCGGCGCGGTAGGCCCGTCACAGGCCCCGGCAATCGCCCGCTTAAGTCGTTAAGTGACATGCTTAAGGGGAAACAGGGCCGCTTCCGGCAAAACCTTTTGGGCAAACGTGTAGACTATTCCGGCCGTTCCGTAATTGTGGCCGGGCCGGAACTTAAGCTATACCAGTGCGGACTCCCCAAAGAGATGGCGCTCGAGCTGTTTAAGCCATTCGTTATGCGTCAGCTAGTGGCGGAAGGGTTTGCGCAAAATATTAAGAGTGCGAAGCGTAAAGTAGAACGGGTCAGCGAAGAAGTATGGGATGTGTTGGAGGAAGTTATTGCCGACCACCCCGTGCTCTTAAACCGCGCACCTACTTTGCACCGCTTAGGCATACAGGCCTTTGAGCCGGTTCTCGTAGAGGGACGCGCCATTAAGCTCCATCCTTTGGTGTGTACGGCGTACAATGCCGACTTTGACGGCGACCAAATGGCTGTGCACGTGCCTTTGTCTGCGGAAGCGCAGGCGGAAGCGCGACTGCTCCTGCTGTCGGCGCATAATTTGCTTAATCCCAAAGACGGCAAACCTGTAGTCACACCGACCAAGGACATGGTTCTCGGCGTTTACTACCTAACCACGTACAACCCCGCCGCTAGAGGCGCGGGGAGTGCCTTCGCCTCTGTGCATGAAGCGCTCATGGCTTATCAGGACGGGGCTATCGAAATCAATGCACCGATTAAGGTGCGCCGTACCGCAAAACACGCTGATGGTTCTACGGTTTCTAGGGTCGTTGAAGCGACTATCGGGCGACTGATCTTCAACGAAGCGATTCCGCAAGACCTAGGCTTCGTGGACCGCACGCAATCTGACACCATGTGCAACCTAGAGATCAACCAACTAGTCCCCCTTAAGGTCTTGCGTTCGATCGTGGAGAGATGCTACCGCAGGCACGGCAGTGCCATGACGACAGAAGTACTCGATAGGATTAAGACGCTTGGCTTTGAATACGCTACCAAGTCGGGCATCAGCATTGCCATCGGCGACGTAGTCATTCCCAAGGATAAAGCGGCTATCGTCGGCGAGGCCGAGAAGGTCGTGGCTAATATCGAGCGCGCTTTTGCCCGCGGTATGATGAACGCCGACGAGAAATACCAAAATGTCATCGACGTCTGGAGCCAAACTTCAGCCAAAGTCCAGCGGGCGCTGCTTGACTCGATGCCGGCATTTAACCCCATGTTTATGATGGTAGACGCAGGTGCACGCGGTAACGTCAGTCAGATTACCCAGCTTGGTGGCATGCGCGGCTTAATGAGCGACCCCATGGGGCGAATCATCGAGCTGCCGGTAAAGGCGAACTTCAGAGAAGGGTTGACGGTACTCGAGTACTTTACGTCTACGCATGGCGCGCGCAAAGGCGCCGCCGATACGGCCATCCGCACCGCGGATTCGGGGTACCTGACGCGCCGACTCGTCGATGTGTCGCAAGACGTAATTATCCGCGAGGAAGACTGCGGCACTGCCGAAGGTATAGTGGTTGAAGCCATCCGCGACGGGCGGCAGACAATCGTGTCCTTAGCCGAGCGTATTGCCGGACGAGTAGCGGCCGAAGATGTAGCCGCTCCCCCGCACCGCGACCCAGGTACAGGTCAAATGATAGACCGTCCGCCTGTAATCGTGCGCGAAGGGCAGCTGATTGACGAAGACGCTGCACAGGCCATAGCTGTGTACGGTGCCGTAATGGCGCCGGTGAGCGGTACGATTCTGCGCCAAGAAGAGGCGGAGGATATTCGCATTACCGATAAGTTTGGGCAGGAGCACAAACTTATCCAACCGATTCTGGGCGTTAAGTGGCTGGTGCAAAACGGCGACGCGGTAAAGGCAGGGCAGCAGCTAACAGACGGCTTGATTAGAACCGTGCATATCAGGAACGTGCTTACCTGCAAGAGTCGCTACGGCGTCTGCATAAAGTGTTACGGCAAGAACCTCGCCACCGGCGGCATGGTCGAGATGGGCGAAGCAATCGGCATTATTGCCGCGCAGTCTATCGGCGAACCCGGCACGCAGTTGACGATGCGCACTTTCCACACCGGAGGCGTAGCGGGCGACGACATTACACAGGGTTTACCGCGTGTAGAAGAGCTGTTTGAGGCAAGGCGACCTAAAGGACAGGCGATTATCAGCGAAATCGACGGCGTCGTGCGCTTTGTCGAGGCCAAGAAGGGTCGCGAAATTGAGATTCACGGCCTAGACGGCGAAGTAAAGAGCTATCCCATCAGCTTCAGCGCGCGCCTGAAAGTTCTGGAGGGAAGTACGGTGCAGGCGGGCGATGAGCTGACCGAGGGGCCTGTTAATCCGGCTGAACTGCTGGCAGTAAAGGGCATTAGGGCAGTGCAGGCCTATGTGCTGCAAGAGGTGCAAAAGGTCTACCGCACGCAAGGTGTCGAGATTAACGACAAGCACGTCGAAGTTATCGTGCGCCAGACGCTGCGCAAGGTCAAGGTGGATGACCCGGGCGGCACGGATCTTCTTCCCGGCGGGCTTATAGACGTCATGGATTTTGAGGAAGCAAATGCGCGCGCCCTAATGGAAGAGAGGGAGCCGGCAGTCGCTCGTCCTGTCTTGTTAGGTATCACTAAGGCTTCGCTGGCTACGGACTCGTTCCTGTCAGCCGCCTCGTTCCAAGAAACGACGCGCGTACTGACGGACGCCGCGATTAAGACAAAGACCGACCCGCTTATCGGGCTTAAGGAGAATGTCATTATCGGCAAGCTTATCCCTGCGGGAACAGGTATGGGCAGGTATCGCAACATCCGCGTGGTTGTGGCGGGAGCTCTGGGCGGGGAATAACAAAAAACGTTGACACGCCCATTTGCGACTTAGTATAATGCGATGGTGTGCTATCAAAGCCCTAGGGAACAGTGACGGAAGGAGGTGCATGTATGCCAACGATTAGCCAATTAGTTCGCAACGGCCGGCAGTCCCTTGAGAACAGATCTAAGTCACCTCATCTCAGTCGCTGCCCGCAGCGTCGGGGTGTGTGTGTTCAGGTTAAGACCATGAACCCCAAGAAGCCGAACTCCGCCATCCGCAAGATTGCTAGGGTGCGTCTGTCAAATGGCATTGAGGTCACTGCCTATATTCCGGGCATCGGCCACAATCTACAGGAGCACTCGGTCGTGCTTGTACGCGGCGGCCGCGTCAAGGATTTGCCGGGTGTGCGCTACCATATCGTGCGCGGCACGCTTGATGCAGGTGGGGTGCAAAACCGTGGTCAGGGCCGTTCTAAGTACGGCGCTAAACGCGCCAAAGCGGCGGCAGGCAAGGGAGCTCCCGCTAAGGGTGGGAAGAAATAATTGCCCTGCGGTGGCTCTTAGAGCCATCGAGTAACACTAGTTGTGAAGGAGGGAATAGATATGCCAAGAAAAGGTCCGGTGCCAAAGCGCGATGTTTTGCCTGATCCCATCTACAACAGCAAGTTTGTCACTCGCTTTATCAACAAGCTGATGTATGACGGCAAGCGCGGTATTGCGCAAGGGATATTTTATGGCGCTATGGAACGTGTGCGCGAGAAGACCGGCAAGGGTGCCATGGAGGTCTTCGAAGCTGCGGTTAAGAACGTCTCGCCCCTAGTCGAGGTCAAGCCTCGGCGCGTGGGCGGCGCTACTTACCAAGTGCCCGTTGAAGTTGGGCCCGAGCGCCAGAAGATGCTCTCGATTCGTTGGTTGGTGATGTACTCGCGCAAGCGGGGCGAAAAGACCATGGAAGAGCGTCTGGCAGCTGAGATTATGGATGCTGCTCAAAATCAGGGCGGATCCATTAAGAAGCGCGAAGACACGCACAAGATGGCCGAAGCCAATAAGGCGTTTGCGCATTATAGGTGGTAGAGTGAGCTGCGAGCTGTGGGGCGCTAGAAATCATGAATCGTGAATCATGAATCATGAACTAAGGGGGCCGTGAGCTGTGAGCTGTGAGCTATGGCGGGGTGGAAAGGTCAAAGGGAAACCGTACACCGCCGCGATACCACTCTACTAGGCACTAGGCACTGGGCACTGGGGACTAGGCACGCCCACAAAGTGCCAAGTGCGAAGTGCGAAGTGCATTCCCAAATCTCAAATCACAACCGCGCGAAGGGAGGTATTGTCATGCCGAGAGAATTTCCACTTGACAAGGTAAGAAACATTGGCATCATGGCGCACATAGATGCCGGAAAAACCACGACTACTGAGCGTATCCTCTACTATACGGGGAAGACGCACAAGCTAGGCGAGGTGCATGAAGGCGCCGCGACGATGGACTGGATGGTTCAGGAGCAAGAGCGGGGAATCACCATCACCTCGGCAGCCACCACCTGTCAATGGCGCGATTGTCAAATCAACATTATTGATACGCCCGGGCACGTGGACTTTACTGTCGAGGTCGAACGCAGTCTGCGGGTACTTGACGGAGCAGTGGCTGTTTTCTGCGCTAAAGGCGGTGTCGAGCCGCAGTCCGAGACCGTTTGGAGACAGGCAGACAAGTATAAGGTGCCGCGCATTGCCTACGTCAACAAGATGGACACATTGGGTGCAAATTTCCAACGAGTCGTAGCCATGATTCGCGACCGGCTTGGGGCTAACGCAGTGCCGATTCAGCTGCCGATTGGGAGCGAAGACACATTTGTCGGCATGGTCGACGTAGTTTCTAACGTTGCTCTCTACTACCTTGACAACGAAGGCAAGCAAATTGAGCAGCGCGAAGTGCCGTCTGACATGGCAGGGGAAGTACGAGAGGCGCGCCACCAACTTATCGAAAACATTGCACTGACGGACGAGGAGTTTATGATGCGCTACCTTGAAGGCGAAAGCCTTTCCGAGGAAGAAATACGGGCTACCTTGCGTCGCGCCGTACTGGCCGGCGCAGTCATCCCGGTTCTCGCGGGGTCGTCGTACCGCAACAAAGGTGTGCAAAACTTGCTCGATGCAGTGGTCGACTATCTGCCTGCGCCAATTGATATCCCCGCAGTTTTGGGGCAAGTGCCAAAGACGGGCGAACAAGCGGTGCGCGAGGTCAGTGACGGTGAACCGCTGTCCGCCTTAGCATTTAAGATTGTATCAGACCCTTTCGTAGGCAAGTTAGCCTACTTCCGAGTGTACTCAGGGCAGTTAGCGGCGGGAAGTTACGTGTACAACGCCACTAAAGGCAAACGAGAGCGCGTGGGGCGCGTGCTGCGAATGCATGCCAATCACCGCCAGGAGATTTCCGAAGTCTATACCGGAGATATCGCGGCTATCGTGGGCGTGAAGGACACTTCTACCGGCGACACTCTGTGCGACGAGAGAAACCCCATCGTGCTAGAGTCAATGCAGTTTCCTTCGCCGGTTATCGCGCAGAGTATCGAGCCTAACACCAAGGCAGACCAAGATAAGCTTGGGCTGGCACTCATGCGCTTAGCGGAGGAAGACCCCACGTTCCGCACCAAGACGGATACGGAGACAGGGCAGACCATTATCGAGGGCATGGGCGAGCTACACCTTGACATCATCGTAGACCGACTTAAGCGCGAGTTCAAAGTAGGCTGCGCAGTCGGCAAGCCGCAGGTAGCCTATCGCGAGGCGTTTCGCAGGGCAGTGCGGGCCGAGGGACGGTTTGTTCGCCAGAGCGGCGGGCGCGGTCAGTTCGGGCATGTATGGGTCGAGTTTGAGCCACTGCCGCCGGGTTCGGGCTTTGTCTTTGAGAGTAAGATTGTCGGCGGTGTCGTGCCCAAGGAGTACTGGAATCCGGTGGAGGACGGCATCGAGGAGGCCATGCAGAGCGGTATCTTAGCAGGCTTCCCGGTAGTAGACCTGAAGGCAACCTTGTATGACGGCAGCTACCATGAGGTTGACTCTTCGGAGATGGCGTTTAAGATTGCCGGCTCTATGGCCTTTAAAGCCGCGATGGCGCAGTCGAACCCCACCCTCCTTGAGCCGGTGATGAAAGTAGAACTCGTGGTATCGCAGGAGTACATGGGGGATGTAATCGGAGACATTACGTCGCGCCGGGGCCGCATCGAAGGCATGGAAGCCTTAGCGGGAGCACAGATTGTGCGCGGTGCCGTACCCTTGGCAGAAATGTTTGGTTACGCTACGGATTTGCGCTCTAAAACGCAAGGACGCGGAAACTATACGATGGAGCTTCTAGGTTACGAAGAGGTGCCCAAGTCTGTCAGCGAAGCAATACTAAAGCTGTAGGTTAGGTAGGAGGAAGAAGAATGGCTAAGAAAAAGTTCGAACGCAATAAGCCGCACGTTAACGTAGGGACAATCGGTCACATTGACCACGGTAAGACCACGACGACCGCTGCACTGACGAGCATTATTTCGACTACCGGCGGCGCAGAGAAAGTGGCCTACGACCAGATTGACAAGGCCCCCGAGGAAAAGGCCCGCGGCATCACGATTAACACCGCGCACGTCGAGTACGAGACCGCCAAGCGCCACTACGCCCACGTCGACTGCCCCGGTCATGCCGACTACATTAAGAACATGATTACCGGTGCCGCCCAGATGGACGGAGCAATCCTCGTAGTCTCGGCAGCAGACGGCCCC
>JAGXRZ010000030.1 GCA_018335585.1 Selenomonadales bacterium | reverse complement strand
AAGCTCTGGCAGCTGATGGACGCAGTAGACGAGTATATTCCTACTCCTGTACGCGAAACCGAAAAGCCCTTCCTGATGCCCGTAGAAGACGTCTTCACGATTACCGGTCGCGGCACCGTAGCAACCGGTCGCGTTGAGCGCGGCGTGATTAAGGTATCCGACGAAGTTGAAATCGTAGGCTTTACCGAAAGACCCCGCAAGACCGTCTGCACCGGCGTAGAAATGTTCCGCAAGCTCCTTGACCAGGCCCAAGCCGGCGACAACGTAGGGTTACTCCTGCGCGGCGTAGACCGCAAAGACATCGAGCGCGGCCAAGTTTTAGCAAAACCCGGTTCGATTAAGCCCCACACCAAGTTTAAGGGCGAAGTCTACGTTCTGTCCCAAGAAGAAGGCGGCCGTCATAAGCCCTTCTTTGACGGATACCGTCCGCAGTTTTACTTCCGCACCACCGACGTAACCGGCATCTTGAACCTGCCCGCAGGCGTAGAGATGGTTATGCCCGGGGACAACATCACCATGACGATTGAGCTTATTACTACGATTGCCATGGAGCCCGGCGTGCGCTTTGCGATTCGCGAAGGCGGCCGTACCGTCGGCGCCGGCGTCGTGACGGAGATTATTGAGTAGGGCTCCAGCGCCTAGTGCCTAGTGCCTAGTGCCTAGTGCCTAGTGCCCAGTGGGCGGTAACCTCTCTAGGTCAGGATTCGCAATTCACGAATGATGAACGCGAGCTAATCGCTTCTACTGGGAACTGAGGACTGGGCACCTCCTCTACTAGGAGCTAGCAGCCAGGAGCCAGTAGCCCTACGTCTAATTCCCCATCCCCCACACGTGACAGTAAGGAGGGAAAAGAAATGGCACAACAGAAGATACGCATTCGGCTAAAGGCTTTTGACCACACGATCTTAGACCAATCTTCGGATAAGATTGTGGAGACTGCACGCCGCACCGGCGCTACGGTGTCTGGCCCCATACCGCTGCCGACAGAGCGCAATCTCTTTACCATACTGCGTGCCCCGCACGTAGAAAAGGACATTCGCGAGCAGTTCGAGATGCGTACGCACAAGCGGTTGATTGACATTCTTGAGCCTACTCCCAAGACGGTCGACGCACTTATGCGCCTAGACCTGCCCGCGGGCGTAGATATAGAGATTAAGCTCTAAGGCTAAGGGTCCGAGAACCCTGCTCCCAGAGCGGTACACGTTCCCCGTGGGGAACCAATGTATGGAGGTGCACACAGTGCAGAAAGCAATTCTTGGCAAGAAGATTGGGATGACCCAAGTCTTTGCCGACAAGGGTGTCGTGGTGCCGGTTACCGTAATTGAGGCTGGTCCATGCACAGTTACGCAAGTCAAGACTAAGGACACAGACGGCTATACGGCCATACAGATTGCCTTTGAGCCGATACGTGAATCTAGAGTCAACAAACCGGAGAGAGGCCACTTCAAGCGAGCAGGCGTAAAGCCGCATCGTTTCCTGCGTGAGCTTCGTCTCGCGGATGCCGCCGAGTATAAGGTAGGACAAGCAATCACTGCCGCCGTCTTCACTGAGGGCGAGTACGTTGATGTTACCGGCACGTCCAAAGGCAAAGGCTTCACCGGCGGCATACAACGGTGGGGATTCGGCCGCGGCCCGATGACGCACGGTTCCAAGTACCACCGTGGACCGGGTAGCTCTAACTCCCGCGCGTCAGCGCGCACTTTCCCAGGGCGCAAAATGCCGGGTCAACATGGCCGTCTGCGCCGCACAGTGCAGAACCTGCGCATCGTACGCATTGACCTCGAGCGGAATCTCATTTTGGTTAAAGGTGCGATTCCGGGCCCTAAAGGCTCTCTCGTGACTATCAAGGACAGTGTCAAAGCCTAGGAAAGGAGGATTATCGCTATGCCTACGGTGAAAGTTCACAATATGAAGGGCGAAGAAGTAGGACAAATGGAGCTAGCTGACGCCGTCTTTGGCGTCGAAGTGAACCGCCACGTTCTCCATCTCGCCGTTACCAAGCAGCTTGCAGCACAGCGTCTGGGAACACACGATACTAAGAATCGTTCCGAAGTACGCGGCGGCGGGCGTAAACCGTGGAAGCAGAAAGGAACAGGGCGCGCCCGCGCGGGCAGTCGCCGTTCTCCCATTTGGGTAGGCGGTGGTATTGCCTTCGGTCCCACTCCCCGCAAGTATAATTTCGAACTGCCGCGCAAAGTGCGTCGTTTGGCCTTGCGCAGCGCATTGACCGCTAAGCTACAGGCGGGCGAGATAGTAGTACTTGATCGGCTGGAGTTTGCCGAGCCGAAGACTAAACTTATGGTCGAAACTCTCGCTAACCTCAAAGTGAGCGAGAAGGCGCTTGTAGTCCTGCCGGAGTTCAATGAAACAATCGCAAAGTCAGGACGCAACATTCCCGGCGTCTTGGTCGAAGCGGCGGCGGGCGTCAACGTGTACGACGTGCTCAATTGCGGCAAGCTGGTTATGACTCAAGCCGCAGTAGAAAAGGTACAGGAGGTGCTCGTGTAATGCGGGACCCCAGAGATATCATCAAGCGGCCTGTAATCAGTGAGCGCAGCACAGATCTACAGGAAATGCGCAAATACGTCTTTGCCGTAGACCTGCGTGCCAACAAAACCGAGATTCGGCAGGCAGTCGAACACCTGTTTAAGGTAGAAGTCGAAGCTGTCAACACCATGCGCGTAGCAGGGAAGTTTAAGCGCCACGGCGTCCACAGCGGCTATCGTTCCGATTGGAAAAAGGCCATCGTCACGCTCACGCCCAAGTCAAAGCCCATACCGATTTTTGACTCGGTCTAGCGCCGAGGGACGAGGCGCACGCGCACTTGGCACTTCGCACTTTGCACTTCGTGGGAACGGGGGCTGCTGGCTCCTGGCTCCTGGCTCCTGGTGAAGGAGTGCCCAGTGCCTAGTGCCTAGTGCCCAGTAGAGTGGTATCGCGGCGGTGCCCGGTTTCCCTTTAACCTTTAACCTTTCCACCCCGCCCTAGCTCACAGCTCACAGCTCACAGCTCACAGCTCACTGCTGGAGGCTGGAGGCTGGCGGCCGGCGGCCCCCATGATTAACAATTCCCCAAGCGACTAGCGACAAGCGACAAGCGACTCGCGACAAAGGAGGGACACACAAATGGCTATGAAGAAGTTTAAGCCTACTTCACCCGGTCGGCGTTTTATGACCGTGGAGAGTTTTGCGGAGATTACCACGACTACGCCGGAGCGTTCTCTGCTCGCGCCGCTGACTAACAAGGCGGGGCGCAACAATCAGGGGCGCATTACGGTTCGTCATCAGGGCGGCGGCCACAAGCGCAAGTACCGCATTATCGACTTTAAGCGCGATAAGGACGGCATCCCGGCAACCGTAGCCACCATCGAGTATGACCCAAACCGCACCGCTTACATCGCGCTGCTTAACTATGCGGATGGCGAAAAACGTTATATTCTTGCGCCGCAAGGCCTCAAAGTCGGAGCCAAAGTGGTTTCCGGTGCACAGGCTGACATTGTCGTAGGAAATACCCTGCCGCTTAGGAGCATCCCGGTGGGCACTGTGGTGCATAACATCGAGCTAAAGCCAGGCAAAGGCGCGCAAATGGTTCGCTCAGCCGGTGCATCGGCACAACTTATGGCTAAAGAAGGCGCCTACGCACTAGTGAGGCTGCCGTCAAGCGAGGATCGTTTGGTCCACATTGACTGCAAGGCGACTATCGGTCAAGTAGGCAACCTCGAGTATGAGAACGTCTCTATCGGCAAGGCCGGCCGCTCACGTTGGCTCAGGCGTCGTCCGACGGTGCGTGGCGTAGTAATGAACCCGGTCGACCATCCGCACGGCGGTGGCGAGGGCCGTGCCCCGATTGGCCGCAAGAGCCCGCTTACTCCTTGGGGGGTACCGACTTTAGGCCACAAGACACGCCAGAAGAAGAAGCACAGCGACAAGTACATCGTGCGTCGCCGTAAGTCTTAGAGAAGGGAGGCCACAAAATGTCTCGTTCCGTAAAGAAGGGCCCCTTTGTACAGGAAAGACTGCTTGCTAGGATTAGACAGATGAACGCCAAAGGCGAGAAGAAAGTGCTTAAGACTTGGTCTCGCGCTTCGACGATTTTCCCGGACATGGTTGGTCATACCATTGCGGTTTACGATGGGCGCAAACACGTGCCGGTGTACGTCAGCGAAGAAATGGTAGGGCACAAGCTTGGGGAATTTAGCCCCACCCGTACTTTCCGCGGGCATGGCGGCCACACCGAACGCACCACAGCATTGAAGTAGGAGGGGATAGACATGCAAGCGAAAGCGGTTGCCCGCAACGTGCGCATCGCGCCGCGCAAAGCGCGAGTTGTCATTGACCTCGTCCGCGGCAAGAATGTGGGGGAGGCCACCAATATTCTTAAGTTTACACCTAAAGTAGCTGCCGAAGTAATCCTTAAGGTTATGAAGTCAGCAGCTGCTAACGCTGAACACAACTATCAGCTAGACCCGGAGAAGCTGTATGTCTCAGAGGCATTCGTGGACGCCGGTCCCACGCTAAAGCGTTGGCATCCACGCGCGCAGGGTCGCATTTACCCCATTTTGAAGCGTTCGTGCCACATTACCGTTGTGGTAAAAGAAAGGTAGGAGGGAGAGCTACGTGGGACAAAAAGTTCATCCCAAGGGATTTCGCATTGGCGTTATCAGAGACTGGGATTCGAAGTGGTACGCTGAGAAGAACTACTCCGACCTTCTGCTTGAAGACTTCAAGGTTCGCCGCTACATCAAAGATAAGTTGTTCGCAACTGGCGTAGGCCAAGTTGTGATCCAGCGTACCGGAGCGATTGTGCGCGTGTTTATTCACACTGCTAAACCCGGTATGGTAATCGGCCGCGGCGGTGCCGGTGTGGAGGAGCTGCGCAAGGCGCTCGAAATCCTCACCAAGAAGCAAGTCTATGTCAACATCATCGAGATTAAGACGCCCGAACTAAACGCCCAGCTAGTGGCCGAGAATGTCGCCGCGCAGATTGAGAAGCGCATTGCCTATCGCCGCGCCATGCGTCAAGTGATGGGCCGCACCATGCGCTTAGGTGCCAAGGGCATTAGAGTTGCTATCGGCGGACGCCTAAACGGCGCGGAAATTGCACGCCGCGAATGGGCGCGCGAAGGCACAATTCCTTTGCACACGCTCAGGGCCGACATCGATTACGGCGTAGCCACGGCGCACACTGCCTACGGGCAGATTGGCATTAAGGTCTGGATTTACAAGGGCGAAATTCTACCTAAGCCGACGAAGGCGGCGGCAGAGGGAGGCGAGTAAACCATGTTGATGCCCAGCAGGGTAAAGTACCGCAAGATGCACAGAGGGAAAATGAAGGGGCGTACCAAGGGCGGCGGTTTTATCGCTCATGGCGAGTACGGCCTAGAGGCTCTCGAAGCTGCCTGGATTACGAGCCGTCAAATTGAAGCGGCGCGTATCGCGATGACTAGGTACATCAAGCGCGGCGGCCAAGTCTGGATTCGCATTTTCCCGCACAAGCCCGTTACGCAAAAACCGGCGGAGACGCGTATGGGTGCCGGGAAAGGTTCACCGGAGTACTGGGTCGCGGTAGTGAAGCCTGGCCGCATTATGTTCGAAATAGCAGGCGTCGACGAAACGTCAGCTCGCGAGGCACTGCGTTTGGCGGGACATAAGCTTCCCATTAGAACTAAGTTTGTGACACGCGCGAAAGTGGATGGTGATGCCAATGAAGGTTAAAGACATGCGCGACATGAACGATGCTGAGCTCATGCAGAAGATTGACGATCTAAAGGGCGAGTTGTTTAATCTCCGTTTCCGCCTCGTAACGGGCCAACTTGAGAACCCCATGCGGATTAAAGAAGTTCGTAAGACTATCGCTCGCGTGAAGACCATCTTGCACGAGCGCGAACGCAACATCGGCTAGGGTTAGGAAGGAGGTCTCACTGTGGAAGAGAGAAACCTGCGCAAGGTCCGTCAAGGCGTAGTCGTCAGTGATAAGATGGAAAAGACCGTCGTTGTCGCTATCGAGTCGATGGTGCAACACCCGCTGTACGGGCGCATCGTCAAGCAGACCAAGAAGTTTAAGGCGCATAATGAGGATAATGTGGCGCGTTTAGGCGATACCGTGCGCATTATGGAGACTCGCCCGCTCAGCAAGGAAAAGTGCTGGCGCGTGGTCGAGATTGTAAAGAAGGCAGAATAAGCCCTGTCGGACAGGAAAGGGGGACATCGCCGTGATTCAAAACGAAACGCGACTGCGGGTTGCAGATAATTCCGGAGCCAAAGAGATTCTCACCATTAAGGTGCTCGGTGGAACAAGTCGCCGCTACGCCGGCGTTGGCGATATCATCATTGCCACCGTAAAAGAAGCAACGCCCGGCGGAGTTGTAAAAAAGGGCGAGGTAGTCAAAGCGGTTGTCGTCCGTACCACTAAGGACGCTCGGCGCATCGACGGTTCCTACATTAAGTTCGATGATAACGCCGCGGTGATCATTGACAACAACAACAACCCCCGCGGGACCCGCATTTTTGGGCCGGTAGCCCGCGAACTACGTGAGAAGAACTTTATGAAGATAGTTTCTCTCGCACCGGAAGTTCTCTAGGCGGAGCAGAGGAGGTGCCACAATCCGTGAAACTTCATGTTCGTAAGGACGACCATGTGATAGTCCTCTCCGGTAAGGACGAGGGCAAAAAAGGCAAAGTGCTCAAGTGCTTTCCAGGCAAGGGCCGTGTGGTCGTGGAAGGCGTCAATATCGTGAGCCGTCACCGCAAACCTACGCGCGAGGTGCCCCAGGGCGGCATCATCAAGCAAGAGGCTCCTATTCACAGTTCTAACGTAATGGTTGTCTGCGGCAGCTGTAAGAAGCCCACCCGGGTTGCTCACAAGCCAATGACAGACGGCAAGTTCGTTCGCGCCTGCAAGAAGTGTGGCGAGAACATCGACAGGTAGAGAGGAGGGCTAGCCTGTGACAAGGTTGAAGGAAAAGTACCAAAAGGAAGTACGCTTAGCCCTTAAGACCAAGTTCGGCTATGAGAACGACATGCAGATACCGCGCCTGGAGAAAATCGTACTGAACATGGGCGTAGGTAAAGCCATAGGCAACAGCAAAATCCTAGACGCGGCAGCTAAGGACCTTGCCACTATTGCCGGGCAAAAGCCGGTCATCACCCGCGCGCGTCAAAGCATTTCGAACTTTAAGCTGCGTGAAGGCATGGCCATTGGGGCAAAAGTCACATTGCGCGGCGACCGCATGTATGAGTTCCTCGACAAGTTCATTAACATTAACCTTCCCCGCGTGCGCGACTTCAGAGGCGTTTCCCCAAAATCCTTTGATGGGCGCGGCAATTACACCATTGGCGTCAAAGAGCAGCTTATCTTCCCCGAGATTGACTACGACAAAGTCGATCAGGTTCAGGGTATGGACATCACCATAGTGACCACCGCCAAAACTGATGAGGAAGCGAAGGAACTGCTCGCGAAGCTCGGCATGCCGTTTCGCGCGTAAGTAAAGGAGGAGAAGAAGTGGCCAAGAAGTCGATGATTATCAAGCAGGCCAGAGAACAGAAGTTTCCTGTGCGCAGATATAATCGTTGCCGGATTTGCGGCCGTCCACACGCCTACATGCGGAAGTTCGGACTATGCAGAATTTGCTTTCGCGAACTAGCCCATGAAGGTCAGATTCCCGGCGTCAAGAAGGCCAGTTGGTAAGGGCCCTTCACTTAGGAAGGAGGTTTGACACGTAATGGTTATGACAGATCCAATCGCTGACATGCTGACACGGGTACGCAACGCAAACGACGCGCTGCACGAGAGCGTAGAAGTGCCAGGCTCGGCCATGAAGCGGAGTTTAGCAGAGATTCTCAAAGCAGAGGGCTTCATCCGCGACTTCGCGTGGGTAGACGACGACAAGCAGGGCGTGCTAAAAATAGTTCTGAAGTACGGCGCTAACAAGCAGCGCGTCATTTCCGGTGTAAAGCGCATCAGCAAACCCGGGCTGCGTGTCTATGCGCGCAAAGATGAACTCCCACGTGTATTAGGTGGGTTAGGCATTGCCATCGTTTCTACTTCACAGGGGCTGATGACCGATCGCCAAGCTAGGGTCAAGAACCTTGGCGGCGAGATCATCTGCTACGTCTGGTAGGGAGGAGAGACTGGCATGTCAAGAATCGGCAAGAGACCTATCGTCATACCGCCCGCAGTAGCGGTTAATCTGGACGGCCGGACGGTTACCGTGACAGGACCTAGGGGCACGCTCTCGCGTGACGTACACCCGGAGGTAAATGTCGAGGTAAGTAAGAGCGAGGTAACAGTTACGCGCTTGTCCGACAGCCCGCTACACCGTTCGCTGCATGGCGTGACCCGCACCGTTATCGCTAACATGATTGACGGCGTGACCAAAGGTTACGAGAAGAAGCTTGAGGCCGCCGGCGTAGGCTGGCGCGCAAATGTGCAGGGCAAAAAGCTCGTGCTTACCGTAGGATACTCCCACCCGGTAGAGATTGACCCACCGGCAGGCATCGAGTTTAAGGCAGAAATCGTCGCCAAGCCGCCGTTTGGCAATATCCCGCTTATCACTGTCTCCGGCAATGACAAGGAGATGGTAGGGCAGATGGCTACAACCATTCGCGGCGTCCGCGAGCCCGAACCCTACCTTGGCAAGGGAATTGCCTATGTAGGCGAGAAGATTAGACGCAAGGCTGGCAAGACCTCGAAATAGTCCTTAAGCCACGGAAAGGAGTGAGCCAACAGTGTTACAGCAGCTAGACAAAAACAAAATTCGTAAGACTCGTCATCTGCGTGTACGCAAGTCCGTCGCAGGGACAGATTTGCGCCCGCGTTTAAATGTTTTTCGCAGTTCCCGACACATGTACGCACAAGTCATAGATGACACGACCGGCCACACGCTTGTCAGCGCTTCCACCCTGAGTCCCGAACTCAAGGGCATCTCTGCTGGCGGCGTAGAGGCTGCTAAAGCCGTGGGCAAATTAGTTGCGGAAAAGGCTTTGGCCAAAGGCTTAACAAGAATCGTCTTCGACCGCGGTGGATATCTCTACCACGGACGCGTCGCGGCATTAGCTGACGCTGCGCGCGCAGCCGGGCTTGAGTTCTAGCAGCAGAAGGAGGGGGAAAATTGGATCGCAATGAGTTGAGCAAACATGACCTTACCGAAAAGGTTATCGTCGTTAAGCGCGTCAGCAAGACCCGTAAGGGTGGTCGCGACTCAAGCTTTAGTGCCTTAGTGGCTGTCGGTGACGGTAAAGGTCGCGTCGGCGTAGGGCTAGGCAAGGCCAAGGAAGTTGTGGAAGCTATTCGCAAGGCCACGGAGGACGGCAAGAAGAACCTCATCACTGTCCCCTTAGCTGAAACTAGCATTCCGCACGAGGTAACCGGTGTCGCCGGAGCTGGCCGCGTCCTGATGAAGCCAGCATCTGTCGGTACAGGCGTTATTGCCGGCGGCGCTGTCCGCGCAATTTTAGAGCTCGCGGGTGTACGCGACATTTTAACTAAGTCTTTGGGCTCATCTAACGCTATGAACATGGCACAGGCAACTCTGTCGGGGCTGCAGTCGCTGCGCACGCCCGAGCAGGTAGCTAAGCTGCGTGGCGTTGCCGTAGAGTCCTTGTTACGATAGGAGGCAGGCACGATGGCCAAATTGCAGATTACGCTAGTGCGCAGCCTCATCGGGCGCCCGGAAGACCAACGGGCGACTTGCCGCGCGTTAGGCCTCACTAAGACACACCGCACAGTACAGCATGAAGACACGCAGGCAATACGCGGGATGGTCGAGAAGGTCAGTCATCTCGTCAAAGTAGTCGAGAGCTAAGAGAGACGAGGAGGTGCAAAAATGAAACTCCACAATCTACAGCCGGCAGAGGGCTCCCGTCAGGTGCGCAAGCGCGTCGGCCGTGGCCACGGCTCGGGACTCGGCAAGACTTCCGGTCGCGGTAGCAAGGGACAGTGGGCGCGTGCCGGCGGCGGCGTACGTCCGGGGTTTGAAGGCGGTCAGATGCCTCTATACCGGAGATTGCCAAAGCGCGGGTTTAATAATAAATGGAAAACGTTCTTTGCCTTAGTTAATGTGCAGGACCTTGAGGTGTTTCCTGCCGGGAGCGTCGTTGAGCTAGAGTCGCTTATGGCGGCGGGTCTTGTGAAGAACCCCCTCGACGGCGTCAAGATTCTCGGCATGGGCGAAATAACTAAGTCCCTTACGGTTAGGGCTACTGCTTTTAGCAAGTCGGCTGCCGAGAAAATAGCTGCCGCTGGCGGACAGGTTGAGGTGATATAGGTGCTCGCGAGCTTACGTAACCTATGGCGCATTGAGGACCTGCGCAAGCGCATTATGTACACGCTCGGCATCTTCCTCATCATACGCTTCGGCAACTTCATCCCGGTCCCAGGAGCCGACCGCCTCGCTATGACGCAGTTTATGGAGGGCCAAGGCGGCCTGTTCGGGCTGTTAGACGTCATCTCCGGCGGTGCATTAGCGAACCTCTCTATTTTTACGCTGACGATTGGCCCCTACATTACGTCGAGCATTATCGTTAGCCTCCTGCAAGTGATTATTCCGAGCTGGGAGGCCCTAGCCAAAGAGGGCGAAGAGGGACGCAAGAAGCTTAATAGTTACACGCGTTACGGCACGGTAATCCTAGCTTTTGTCCAAGGCTATGCCACTTCGGTCGGGTTAGCTAACGAAGGCGCACTCGCGGCTGGGCACCTGAGTTACTTGCTGACGGCCATCAGCTTTACGGCCGGCGCGACAGTGGTTATGTGGTTAGGCGAAATGATTACCGAGAAAGGCATCGGCAACGGCATCTCGCTTGTGATCTTCGCCAACATTGCCTCGCAGTTGCCGGGTACACTTACGAGTCTGATTGCGTTCCTGCGTGAGGGGACGCTTAACATCTTCACTGTAGTTCTGCTCGGCATCCTGACCTTAGTCGTCATTGCCGGTGTAGTGTGGGTGCAGGAAGGTCAGCGCCGTATCCCTGTGCAGTACGCTAAGCGCGTAGTCGGGCGCAAGATGTATGGTGGGCAGACCACGCACATTCCCTTGCGCGTCAACCAAGCCGGCGTTATCCCCGTAATCTTTGCCTCCTCGCTCCTGATGTTCCCGCAGGTAATCACCCAGTTCACGCGGGCGGAGTGGGTGCAAGGCATAGCGGAAGCGCTCAGGTTCGGCGGCTGGTTGCATAACGTCTTGTACGTGTTTCTTATCTTCGTGTTCAGCTATTTCTACACGTTCCTGCAGTTTAACCCCAAGGAAATGGCGGAAAACATGCAGAAGCATGGCGGGGCAATCCCCGGCGTGCGTCCGGGACGTACGACGGCGGACTTCCTTTTCCGGGTCGTAAACCGACTGACGCTCGTAGGCTCTGCGTTCTTGGCTCTTATCGTTATCCTGCCGCTTGCGCTTTCCGGCGTAGTGCGCGTGAACATTGGCATCGGCGGAACGGCTCTCCTCATCGTGGTAGGTGTGGCGCTTGAGACCATGAAGCAAATCGAAGGTCATCTCGTCATGCGTAACTACAGCGGCTTTATGAAGTAGGCTACGGGGTGAGCGAGATGAACGTAATCCTCCTAGGTGCGCCCGGCGCGGGCAAAGGCACACAGGCTTCCCTGCTCGTTAAGGAGTTTGGCGTGCCCCACATTTCTACCGGCGACATGTTCCGGCAGGCGCTGCAGGCGCAAACGCCCTTAGGCCTTGCCGCTAAGTCCTTTATGGAACGCGGCGAACTGGTGCCTGACGAAGTAACTATCGGCATCGTGGCGGAGCGTCTGGCGGCGGCGGACGTAGCACATGGCTTTTTACTTGACGGCTTTCCGCGCACGCTAAACCAAGCCTCCGCCCTTGACGAGGTCCTAGCAAAGCTTGGGAAGTGCCTAACAGCCGTGCTCAACATCGAAGTGCCGGAGGATGAGCTGATGCGGCGCCTAACCGGTCGGCAAGTGTGCAAGGCCTGTGGCGCGACGTACCACCGTGTTTTTCACCCCTCACCCGAGGGTGAGAAGTGTGGGCTATGCGGTGGAGTGCTCTACCAGCGCGCAGACGACAGCGAAGAGACCGCGAGAGCCAGGCTGACGGTTTACAGGAAACAGACAGCGCCACTCATCGAGTACTATGGGCAGCGCGGCTTGCTCAAGACTGTCGACGGCTTGTTGCCAATTGACGTTGTCACCGAGAACATGAGAGCGCTTCTGGGGTAAGGGATGATTGTATACAAATCTGACCGCGAAATCGCCCTGATGCGCGAGGCGGGGCGAGTGGTGGCCGAGGCACTCGACGCAGTGGAACAGGCCATTGCTCCCGGGGTAACCACCGCTAGGCTCGACTGGCTAGTCGAGGAGTTAATGCTAAAGCGCGGCGCACGACCCGCCTTTAAAGGGTACCGCGGCTATCCCGCTAGTATCTGTACGTCAATTAACAATGAGGTCGTACATGGAATTCCTAGTTTGAAAACGCTGTCTGATGGCGATATTATTAGTATTGACATCGGCGCGGAAATCAATGGATATTACGGCGACGCGGCGCGGACTTTTCCCGTCGGCGCGGTGGATGAAGTTTCCGCTCGCTTGATTAAAGTCACGGCTGAGTGCTTGGAAAAGGGCATTCTGCAATGTGTCGTCAACAGGCGCCTGACCGATATCTCGTACGCTATACAATCCCATGCCGAGGCGAATGGTTTTTCCGTAGTCAAGGAATTTGTGGGACACGGTATCGGGCGAGCTATGCATGAAGAACCACAACTGCCTAATTTCGGCCGCCCGGGGCGAGGTCCTAGGCTTACTCCCGGCCTAGTGCTAGCCATTGAGCCCATGGTCAATACGGGAGGATCTCTTACCCAAGTGCTTGCGGATAACTGGACGGTAGTGACTAAAGACGGCGGTCGTTCTGCCCACTTTGAGCACACCGTGGCTATCACCGCAAACGGGCCTGAGATACTAACCCGTCTCTGATGTGAGCGAAGGGAGGAGCAGAAGTTACATGACAAAACGCGATGATGTAATCGAGGTAAAGGGCAAGGTAACCGAAGCGCTGCCTAATGCCATGTTTAAAGTAGAGCTAGACAATGGTCACAGAATCTTGGCTCATGTGTCGGGCAAGATACGCATTAACTTCATTCGCATTCTGCCCGGCGACAGCGTGACCGTAGAGCTTTCGCCCTACGACTTAACCCGCGGACGAATAATCTACCGGCATAAGTAGGCTTGTTCGGAGCAAGGAGGCAAATCTAGTGAAAGTCAAACCTTCAGTGAGGCGCATGTGCGAGAAGTGCAAGCTGATTCGCCGTAAGGGCCGAGTCATGGTAATCTGTGAGGAACCTACTCACAAACAGAAACAAGGATAAAGACTAACAGGAGGTGGATTAAAGGAGATGGCTCGCATTGCAGGTGTTGACCTGCCCAGAGAGAAGCGCGTAGAGATAGCGTTGACCTACATTTACGGTATTGGCCGTAGCCGTTCCGCAAACATTTTGTCAAGCGCCGGAGTAAATCCCGATACCCGCGTCCGCAACCTCACCGAGGAAGAAGTCTCTCGTCTGCGTGAGACGATTGACAAGGGGTATATCGTAGAAGGAGATCTCCGCCGTGAAGTCACAGCCAGCATCAAGCGGTTGATTGAGATTGGCTCCTACCGTGGCTTACGTCACCGCCGTGGTCTACCCGTGCGCGGACAACGCAGCAAGACGAACGCTCGCACCCGTAAAGGCCCCCGCCGTACGGTTGGCGTCAAGCGCAAGTAGTCAAAGGAGGAGGGAAAAGGCATGGCAAAACGTAAGGCCGCTGCGGCTAAAGTCAAGCGCCGCGAGCGCAAAAACGTGGAGTTTGGCGTAGCGCACATTAGGTCAACTTTTAACAATACGGTAGTCACTGTTACGGATCGTGCCGGCAATGTCATATCATGGTCATCTGCTGGCAATGCCGGATATAAGGGCTCGCGCAAGAGCACCCCTTTTGCCGCCCAGATTGCCGCTGAAACCTGTGCCAAGACGGCGATGGACCAAGGCATGAAGGAAGTAGAGGTTCATGTTAAGGGCCCTGGCGCAGGGCGGGAAGCTGCCATTCGCAGTTTGCAGGCTACGGGGCTTGAGGTTAGTTCCATTAAGGACGTAACCCCGGTCCCCCATAATGGCTGCCGCCCACCTAAGCGCCGTCGCGTTTAATCTTTGGAGGTGTAAGCAAGATGGCAAGATATACAGGTCCGGTATGCCGGTTGTGCAGGCGCGAAGGCATCAAGCTATTTCTTAAGGGAACGCGCTGCTACTCCGGTAAGTGCGCGATTGACCGCAGGTCCTATGCCCCTGGGCAACATGGCCAAGGGCGTAAGAAGGCGACCGAGTACGGCCTGCAGCTGCGCGAAAAGCAGAAGGCGCGTCGTATCTACGGTGTGCTTGAGCGCCAATTCCGTCGTTACTTCGCTAAGGCCGCGCGCGAGAAAGGCGTAACCGGCGAGCGCCTGCTCCAGCTCCTTGAGCTTAGGCTAGACAACGTAGTTACGCGGGCAGGGTTTGCCGCATCGCGCAATCAGGGACGCCAATTGGTGCGTCACGGTCACTTTACAGTGAACGGGCAACGCGTTAACATCCCGTCCTACCTCGTAAAAGAGGGCGATGTTATTGCGGTCGCCACCAAGAGCTTGTCTGTTCCACTATTTCAGGAGTATGCCGAATCCATGCGCGGTCGGAGAGTGGTTCCTTGGATTTCTGTAGAACTAAACGCGGCACGTGCAACTATCGTCGGACTGCCTAAGCGCGAAGACATTGACATCCCGGTCCGCGAGCACTTGATCGTCGAAAAGTATTCGAGATAAGGCGCCCCGAGCTTTGACCAAAGCGTTAATGGGAAGGTAAGGAGGGGAATCGCCTATATGTTGGAGTTAGCCATGGAAGTACCGCGAGTGCATCGCGTAGAGGCTACGCCAAGCTATGGCAAGTTTATCGTTGAGCCCTTGCAGCGCGGTTACGGCACGACTTTGGGTAACGCATTGCGTCGCATCCTACTTTCTTCGTTACCCGGAGCCGCTGTCACATCTGTTAAGCTCGAAGGGGTATTGCACGAGTTCTCGACTATCCCGGGCGTTGTCGAAGACACGACCGAGATAGTGTTGAACCTAAAGTCGCTCCGGCTTCGCCTGCACGGCACTGGAGAGAAGCTGCTGCGCATCACCAAGACAGGTGAGGGAGTAGTGACGGCTGCAGACATTTTGGCTGACGCCGATGTCGAGATTCTCAACCCTTCACTGGTAATTGCGAAGCTCGACGAGGATGCGCGTTTCTTTGCCGAGATAACTGTCGCGCACGGACGCGGGTATGTTTCCGCCGAGCGCAACAAGAAGCAGCACCAGCCTATTGGGGTCATTCCCATGGACTCGGTATTTACACCGGTGACGCGGGTTAACTACACGGTGGAAAACACGCGCGTCGGACAGCACACCAATTACGACAGACTGACGCTTGAGGTATGGACCGACGGCAGTCTTACCCCGGAAGAGGCCATCAGCATCGGGGCCAAGATTATGAGCGACCATTTGCGCCTGTTTGTGTCCCTAACGGAAAAGGCGGAGTCCACAAAGACGCTAGCCGACCGCGGCGACAACCCGCGGGAGAGGCTGCACGAGATGACCATCGAGGAGCTTGACCTATCCGTGCGCTCGTTTAACTGCCTAAAGCGCGCCGGCATAAATACCGTACAAGACCTCGTAGACAAGACCGAAGACGAGATGATGAAGGTTAGGAATCTTGGCAAGAAATCGCTCGAGGAAGTACAGCACAAACTAGCTGACTTAGGGCTCTACCTCAAGAAGAGCGAAGAGTAGGAGTGAGCATATGTCACACAGCAAACTAGGGCGCCGCACTAACCATCGGCGTGCCCTGTTGCGCAACCTAGCGACGGCGTTTTTGCGCCAGGGGCGCATGGAAACTACGGAGCAGCGCGCGAAAGAAGTGCAGCGCATTAGCGAGAAGCTCATCACGCTTGGAAAACGCGGCGATTTGCATGCTAGGCGCCAAGCGCTAAGCTATCTGTTTGACGAAGACGTAGTGACGAAGCTATTCGCGGAGATAGCACCCAAATACACATCACGCGAGGGTGGGTACACCCGCATCATGAAGACCGACGTGCGGCGCGGCGACTCCGCACCGCAGGCGATTATTGAGCTGGTGGACTAACCCCCACCGGCTTTCTTTTTTAGAGTGTATGCTCTGGGTGGGGGTGATGTAGCCATTATTGAAGTTAAGGGTCTTCACCACGTCTACCGCGGGCACGAAGGCGACACCGTCGCGCTCGACGGGGTAGACATCAGTATCAGCGAGGGAGAGTTTGTCGCGATTATCGGGCGCAACGGCTCCGGCAAGTCGACCCTCGCCAAGCACCTAAACGCTATCTTGCTGCCCACGGCAGGAAGCGTCTTGGTCATGGGCATGGACACGCGGGACGCGGGGCTACTATGGCAGATCAGACAGGCTGTCGGCATGGTCTTTCAGAATCCTGACAACCAAATTGTGGCCACAGTCATTGATGAGGATGTAGCATTCGGGCCGGAGAATCTCGGCGTACCCACGCCAGCTATCGCCGCAAGGGTAGAAGCGGCCCTAACCAAGGTCAACATGCTGCCCTATCGCCGCCACGCGCCGCACTTGCTGTCGGGTGGACAGAAACAGCGCGTGGCGATTGCCGGTGTTTTGGCCATGCATCCTAAGCTCCTAGTTCTAGATGAGGCTACCGCTATGTTAGACCCCGTGGGGCGGGGCGAAGTAATTGAGACCATCCTGGCACTTCAGCGGACCGCCAAAATGACGACCGTGCTCATTACACACCATATGGATGAAGCGGTGCTCGCTCACCGCGTAATCGTCATGGATGAGGGGCGCGTAGTGACTATAGGCACGCCCGCCGAGGTTTTTGCCCAAGCGGAGCTTCTAGAGTCGCTGGGCTTAGATGTGCCTCTGGCAGCTAAATTGGCTAAGGAACTGGTTAAGAGCGGGCTTCCCTTGCCGGAGGGTATTTTGACTACAGCGGAGCTGGTTAATGCCTTATGCCAATATATCTAAACAACGTAAGCTTTACCTACTCCGCCGGCACACCATTTGAGCGGCATGCTTTGCGCGGAGTTAACCTGTCGATTGCAGACGGCGAGTTTGTCGGCATTATCGGGCAGACGGGCTCAGGTAAATCTACACTGGTACAGCTCTTAAATGGCTTAATCAAGCCCACGCAGGGAACGGTGACTGTTGGAGATGTTACCACCACCGACAAGGGCGTGCGGCTCCGCGCACTGCGGCAAGAAGTGGGGCTTGTGTTTCAGTTTGCCGAGCATCAGCTGTTTGCCGAAACGGTAGCAGCCGATGTGGCCTTTGGTCCGCTAAACTTAGGGTTAGACGCAAGCGAAGTAGCCGCGCGGGTCGACGAAGCGCTGTTAACCGTAGGCTTGCCGCTTGAAATTAAAGAGCGAAGCCCGTTTGAGTTGTCAGGTGGACAGACACGGCGGGTAGCCATCGCCGGTGTCTTGGCGATGCGCCCGCGCGTCTTGATCCTTGACGAGCCGACGGCAGGGCTAGACCCAAGGGGACGCGATGAAGTCTTAGCCCGCATCAGCGCTCTGCAGCGCGAGCGGGGGATAACAGTGATTTTGGTCTCGCACAGTATGGAAGATGTGGCGCGCCTGGTCAAGCGCATCGTAGTCATGCATGAGGGTGGCATTTTGCATGACGGGACGCCGCGCGAGGTGTTCTGTCAGGCGGAGAGCCTCGTCAAGATTGGTCTTGGCGTGCCGCAGGCCACAGATATATGCCGGCGCTTGCGCCTAGCAGGCTGGGGTGTGCCGGCGGTAGCTCTGACGCTTGAGGAAGCGCGTGGGTTTATCGTCGCAGCGTGGCGCGAGAGAGGTGGCGGCGCGTGAGTATGCTGGGGAATGTAACGCTAGGGCAGTATTTGCCCGGGACAAGCATAGTGCATCGCCTCGACCCGCGCACAAAACTAGGGCTGTCCTTCGCCTACATTGTTGTGCTGTTTATTGCGGGGACAGGCTTAGCCTACTCGGTATTGGCGTTAGCGTCGCTGCTGGTTATTTGGCTTGCGCGGGTACCCGTCAGGATGGTACTGAGGGGCCTGCGGCCAATCCTGATGATTCTGTCGCTTACCGTGGTGCTGCACGTGTTTACTTCCCGTGAGGGTGTGGAGCTCGTGTCGTTTTGGTTTGTGCGCATCTACTCTGGCGGCGTCAGCCAAGGGTTTTTGCTCGCCTTTCGTCTGGTGCTCCTTGTGCTGTCGACCTCTATCCTGACGCTTACGACCTCGCCAATTGCCCTAACCGATGCCATTGAAATGGCGCTTAGGCCGCTCAAGCGCTTTGGCGTGCCGGCCCACGAACTGGCTATGATGATGACCATCGCCCTGCGCTTTATTCCCACGCTCATCGAAGAAGCCGAAAAGATTATGAAGGCGCAACTAGCGCGAGGCGCGGATTTCGAGAGTGGGGGGCTTTTCAAGCGGGCGAAAAGCTTGCTTCCCCTCCTGATACCGCTCTTTATTTCAGCCTTTAGGCGGGCAGACGAATTGGCGATGGCCATGGAGGCGCGCTGCTACCGGGGCGGCGAGGGCAGAACGAAGTATAAAGTGCTTACGTATTCGCGCTTAGACGCTTACGCGGCCCTCTGTTTTGCACTAGTCAGTGCCGTAGCCTTAGCCTTATAAGGCTAGCGTTATGAAAGTAAAGCTGACGCTAGAGTACGACGGGACGGACTTTGCGGGGTGGCAGGTTCAACCCGGGCAGCGCACGGTGCAGGGGACGCTAGAAGATGCCCTGTGTCGCCTGACTGGCGGCGCTGTAAGCGTAGAAGGCGCGGGACGCACGGATGCCGGCGCGCACGCCTTAGGGCAGGTTGCGAGCCTCGTGCTCGCGACAAGTATTCCCGCCGACAGATTAGCCCTTGCCCTAAATCGGCTCCTGCCGGAGGATGTGAAAGTGCTTTCATCGGCTGAAGTTCCGCCGGACTTTCACGCGCGGTTCTCGGCTAAGGGCAAGGTTTATAGGTACTTGTTGCGCCTAAGTGACGCGCCAAGTCCGCTGTGGCGGCACCGCGCTTGGCGGGTGGGCACAAAGTTAGACGTAGGCAAGATGGAGCAAGCGATGGCAAAGTTTGTGGGCACGCACGACTTTAAGGCTTTTTGTGCCAGCGGCAGCAGTGTAGTTTCTACTACGCGCACTATCCACATGGCCAAGCTTATACCCTCGGGCGACCTCCTGGCGGCAGAGTTTTGCGGCAGCGGCTTTCTCTACCACATGGTCCGCATTATGGTGGGAGCGCTTGTCGCCGTCGGCAAAGGCAACGCCGACACGCACGACATAGCGCAAGCTTTAGCCCACGGCCACCGCCCACTCGCCTTCACCACCGCCCCCGCCCACGGTCTCTACCTCGTCGCGGTAGAGTATTAGAAACAAAAGAGAACAAAAGGGACGGTTCTTTTTGTTTTTTTACCTCAGATCGGCCAAGTATTGCTTATTTGCAGCCGTTGACAAGTGCCTCTTGTCGGTATAAAATGTTTTGTGGTTCGATTGAGCCCCGAACCACCCGAATGCGTTGTCTATTATCCAACCATGTAGGAGGGAACCCATGCGCAGCACATATATCGCCAAGCCGGGAGAGGTAGAACGTAAATGGTGGGTAGTTGACGCGACTAACCAGTCGCTCGGACGCCTTGCCAGCGAAGTAGCGGCAATCTTGCGCGGCAAGACTAAGCCCGAATTTACGCCGCACCTTGACACTGGCGATTTTGTAATCGTTGTTAACGCCGAGAAGGTGCAACTGACAGGCAAGAAACTTTCACAGAAGAAATACTACCGGCATTCCGGCTACCCCGGCGGCTTTCGCGCCACTCCCTATGCGGAGCTGATGCGCACCAAGCCCGAGTTCGTGGTCGAGAAAGCCGTCAAGGGCATGTTGCCCCATAACACCCTAGGCCGCACGCAAGGCAAGAAGATGAAAGTCTACCGCGGGCCCGAACACCCGCATGCCGCGCAGCAGCCAGAAGTATGGACCATCAGAGGCTAGGAGAGGAGGAGGTAGGAAATGGCAAGAGTGCAATTTCGCGGAACAGGTCGCAGGAAGACTGCGGTAGCACGGGTGCGTTTGCTCCCCGGCTCCGGCAGCATCGTCATTAACGAGAAGCCTATCGACGGCTACTTTGGGCTAGAAACTCTTAAGCTCATCGTCCGTCAACCCCTCGTCCTAACCAATACCGTGAGCAACTACGACGTCATCGCCACGGTGCACGGCGGCGGCGTCTCCGGGCAAGCCGGCGCCATCCGGCACGGTATCGCCCGCGCCTTAACCGTGCAAGACCCCGAGTCGCGCCCCGTGCTAAAGAAGGCCGGTCTACTCACGCGCGACCCGCGTATGGTCGAGCGCAAGAAGTACGGTCTCAAAAAGGCTCGCCGCGCCCCGCAATTCTCCAAGCGTTAAACAAGAGAAGCCCGCAAGGGCTTCTTTTTTTATGGGGGATGACGAGTCTAGTGTGGGGAGTCCCAGCGGCGGGAGTTCGTTCCTACGTATTTATCGATGGCGTCTAGTAACCCATTGAGCATTTCGCGTTGCTCGGGATTACCACCGTCTATTAGACAGTGACTGATGTGGTCTTCGAGCACTACCTTGCCTACGCTGTTGAGCGCTGAAATGACCGCTGATATCTGAACCAAGAGTTCACTGCACTCCCGGCCTTCCTCAGCCATGCGCTTGACAGCCTCAGCATGACCGGCAATGCGCGCGAGCCGATTGATGACATTCTTGCTTTGCGGGTGTGGGTGTTGCGACACGTTAAAAACTCCTCCTCTTACATCCTCTAACGGGGGATGAAATTAGTATAGCACACGTGCATCCGTCGGACAAATCTTCGACCCGCAGTGCGGCAATAAGTCGCCGCAGCTCTTGACGTGTAGCGACACTTGGCCTACAATTAACCTAACAGTTAAGTTAACCTATTAGATAAGTTAGGCGGTGGTCGCTGAGGATGCTAGTTGAGTATGAGGCTGAGTCAGTTCGCAAAGTCTTCACTGACTTAGCTGTAATGCAGAGGAAAATCGGCAGCGACATGGCTCGTACCACAAAAAAGAGATTAGATCAGCTCAGAGCGGCGCCGAACTTTGGGGCATATATGGCTACCGGGCTCGGAAGGCCGCATCCTCTTGTTGGAGGACTGAAAGGCTACTTTGCAATTGGAGTTACGGGGAATGTAAGGTTGATAGTTAAGCCGCATAGCGCACTTGGAGTTGCCGAAACGTTGCATGAGTGCGATGCAGTAATAGTTAAGGGGGTGGTGGATTATCATGGTGGAAAGAATGAGTGGCTTGTCCCGTGAGTTCATTATTCATCCGGGAGAAACGCTGAAGGAAATACTAGAGGACCGACACATGACCCAACGCGAGTTGGCACTTAGAACCGGTGTGAAGGAGCCGCACGTCAGCGGCATCGTCAACTGCAAAAAGCCTATTTCCGCTTCCTTTGCCAAGAAGCTAGAGTATGCCCTGGGGATTGACGCTATGTTTTGGGTTAACCTCCAGGCCAACTACGACAAGGAGTTAGCGGACTACGAGGAGTACAACCAGATTTCTGGCAAAGAAACGGCAGTCTTGCAGGTATTGGCGACAGTGACAACGTGGGCAAAAGAAGAGGGCTTGTTAGCCGACGATGTGCAAGGGCCAGCTCTTGTCATTGAGTGGCGCAAGCTGCTAAACGTCAGTAATTTGGAGAGGCTTTCAGAGCTGTCACAAGTAGGGGCTTATCGTCTGGCCACGGTTGAAAAGGTGGATCCATACATCCTGCTGGCTTGGCTTAAGGTCTGTGATGTGCTCATGGGAAGAGAGCATGTCCACCATGCGTTAGACCTCAGTATGTTAAGACAGCGATTGCCCATGATTCGCATGCTTACCTTTGAGGATATAGACACGATTCGCTTCAAACTCAAGCACTATTTCGCTGAGTGCGGCATTAAATTCGCGATAGTGAAGCATATTCCCGGGGCGCCTGTTCACGGCGTGATTACCCGAAACAAAGACGACACGCTCAGCTTAGTAATGACCGTTAGGCGAAAGTATGCCGATATCTTTTGGTTTACCCTCTTTCATGAAATCGGGCACATCCTAAATGGCGACATTACTGACCGCTTGGTTGATTTTGAAACGGCAAGCACTGAAGTTGAGCGGCGTGCCAATGAATTTGCCGCCGATGTCTTGATTGATCCAGAGAAGTACAGTGCATTTGTGGCAGCTTCTGAACTCGATTTGCCGCATATACGTCAGTTTTGTGCGAAGCAAAGCATACCACCCTATATCTTGATCGGGAGGTTGCAGCGCGACAAGTATCTGACCTATACCCAGTACGCCAGTGAAAAAGTACGGTATCACCTTGATCTCTAGAGGAGACCTATCTTCGCGGTTCTTCCGTGCGACGGCGCCTAATAGATATCCATAGGCAGACATTCGCAGGAGGGATGCAGTTGGTGCGAAGGCTAACAGTGCTACTGATTGCCCTTCTAGTTCTCGTTGGCCCGCTCGCAGTCGTGCGGCAACTCGACGTACGTGTGACCTCAGCGCAGCCGCTCGCGGGGCAGACTATCGCCATAGACCCTGGGCACGGCGGGGTAGACCCGGGGGCCCTTGGCCCGCAAGGGGTGCACGAAAAGGATATTGTGCTCGCTATTGCACTTAAGCTGCGCGAGTTGTTGGAAGCAAGCGGGGCAACGGTCGTAATGACGCGCGAGATAGACACGGATCTAAGCGACGCGAACCTCGGGCACCAGTATTCGCGCCGCAAGCGCCAGGACCTCTCCCGCCGCGTCGCACTGATTAACGCGAGTCGGGCCTCGCTCCTAGTATCAGTGCACCTAAACAGCATGGCCGCGCGGCGGTGGTACGGCGCGCAGGTGTTCTTTGCGGCGGAATCAAGCGAATCAAAGCGTCTGGCGGTTACCATACAGGAGTCCCTGCGAGAAACACTGCAGAACACGACCCGCTTGGCCGCAGCGGGTGATTACTACATCTTAGAGAAGACAGCGTGCCCGGCTGTCATAGTCGAGGCCGGGTTCATCTCCAACCCCGAAGAAGCTAGGCTGTTACAGACCGAGCACTATCAAGCCCGAGTGGCGCTGGCCATTTACAGGGGGATAGCGCGATTTGTGGCGCGATAGACGAGAGAGCACCCCGCGGTGCTCTCTGTTGTCGTGGTCGTCTATTCTTTCGATTTAGCAGCCATGGCGCGGTTTGCTAGCCACCAGACTGCGCCGAAATGAAAAGCCAGCGTAACAACCATCATTACTATGGATGCAGGTGACATCTTCTAACCTCCTTGTCCCGGTAGGGAGTGCCCTGCGACGGGCAAATCTGGCTTGCCAGCTGAGCCGCCGATCATTTTGGCCAGCCAATGGTTAGTTAAGAGGGCAAGACCAAGCAGTATCGCCCACTGTAAGATTATGGTCCCAGT
>JAGXRZ010000029.1 GCA_018335585.1 Selenomonadales bacterium | reverse complement strand
AATGCCAGCGTTAGTGACTACCCAAATGTCATCCGCTTGCAGTGCGCTGTGGAAGTACTCCACTTGCTCGAACCTGACAAACCTCTCCCAGAATGACGGCCTGCTTTGTGGCCCCTGAGGCCTTCCAGACACACCGAATCCGTAAAGGACGGTCCCGTGCTCCAAGTTGGGGGACCCGAAACGTTGGTAAATAATGACTGATTGCATGTATGACTGTGCGGAATAGTTGGCACCCAAGAGGACGACAACCAGAGCCACGACAACAACGGCGGCTACTTTACGCCACTCAAACATTTTGCCCCCCTGTTTCTTCAACTAGGATATATGTGTCGGCACTAGACCAAGAGTTACTCCAAGAGTGTAAGAAGCTGCGCTTACATAGGCGTGGTTACATATTCTCCCTCCTTGAACTGATGCATGATGCACTTGCCTTCCCATGACAACACCCTTACCGAAAAGGGATGCACACCCCCTAACTTTGTCTTCATTAAAAAGACAAATAAGGCGAGGTGTTTGTGACAGGAAACTATAATTTTCTTAGAGAATCTTTTCTGAGTTAGCCATGCCGTAAGCGAGCTGGTAGCGTCATCGCGCAAATGCCTCTAATCGCTCCAAACCTACTACATAAAATCTCATCGCGAGTTCAACAGCTTGCATCAAGTATCACTTCCTCCCTAATCCCTCACCGGGCACTAGGTGAGCGGTTTGCGCGGCGGTGGAGGTGGGTCGAAATGCGGCGCGTGAACAAGAGCTTCCGACATTGCTTGTTGAGTTGGGCTACCATGGTTAGAGTGCAGACACATACCTACGACAGTGAGCACGAGCATGGCGACAAACAGTGACAGGACAGGCTTCTTCATGAAATCACCCTCCAACCCATTATAGCCATACCGTGGCTTTCTTGCCAATACTGTCACATGTCTATGATAGTAACCGTGTTACATACGCATCTCCCCATCTCGACTAAGCGAAACGGGGAGACGACGAAGACGTGAATGCTTTCAAGACCCGCGCCCTTCACACGGAGCCGTGTTCCGTGCGGGCGATAATCTCGTCCTGCAGGGCACGGCTTAGGTTGTGGAAGTAGTCGCTGTAGCCCGCCACGCGCACGATTAGCCCTTGGTGCTCTGCGGGATTCGCTTGCGCGGCGCGCAGAGTAGCGGCGTCGACGACGTTAAACTGGATGTGATGGCCATCGAGCCTAAAGTAGGCGCGCACAAGATGAGCAAGGCGCTCTAGCCCGGCCTGCCCCGCGAGAACGGAGGGCGAAAACTTCTGGTTAAGGAGCGTACCGCCGGTGCGGAGGTGATCCATTTTCGCGGCTGACTTAATTACGGCAGTCGGGCCTAGTCGGTCTGCTCCCTGCACGGGGGAAATACCCTCAGAAAGCGGCATACCCGCCTTACGCCCGTCCGGAGTTGCGCCCACTACCGAGCCAAAGTATACGTGGCAGGTGGTGGGCAGCATGTTTATGTGATACGTCGCGCCGCGCGGTGTAGGCCTCCCATCAACAGCAGCGTGGAACATGTTGAAAACAGCGCTCATACAGCTATCGGCGTAATCGTCGTCGTTGCCGTAGCGCGGCGTCTTGTTGGCGAGCAGTAGCCTAATGTGTTCATGTCCGGAGAAATTGTCCTGTAACGCACGTAAGAGCTCTGTCATGCTAAGCGACCGGCGCAAAAAGACATGCAGCTTAATCGCCGCCAGCATGTCCGCAATTGAACCGATGCCTACTCCCTGCAGGTAAGAAGTGTTGTAGCGCGCGCCACCGGCATTGTAGTCGCGGGCGTTTTTAATGCAATCGTCTATAACTAGGGATAGAAAGGGCGCAGGCATCTGTGTGGCGTATAGCTGTTCAATAACGTTACTGCCCTTGACCTTAATGTCTACGAAGTGGCGCAGTTGCTGCTCGAATGCAACCATAAGGCTTTCGTACGTGCCAAAGTCGCCTGGGCTCCCGGTCGCGAGGCCAATTTGCCGCCCGGTGCGGGGGTCCACCCCGTTATGCAGGGTGATTTCGAGCACCTTGACTAAGTTAAAGTAGCCGGTGAGGATATAGGCTTCTTTGCCAAAGGCCCCGGTCTCCACGCAGCCGCTGGTGCCACCCTCGCGGGCATCCGCGAGGGATTTGCCTTGCCCGAGCAGCTCTTGCACCACCGCATCGGCGTTAAAAATCGAGGGCTGGCCAAAGCCGGTGCGTATTATCTCCCCTGCTTTATGCAAGAACAAGTCGGGGTTCTTTTTGCTGACCTGAATATTGCTGCTTGGCTGCAGTAAGCGCATCTGTGCAATCACTTCTAGCAGCAGATAAGTGACTTCGTTGACGCCGTCGCTACCGTCAGCGGTTAGTCCACCTAGATTTATGTTGGCAAAATCTGTGTAGGTGCCGCTCTCCTGCAAGGTAATCCCTACCTTAGGGGGAGCGGGCTGGTTGTTAAACTTAACCCACAGACACTCGAGCAGCTCCTTGGCTGAGTCCCGCGTGAGCGTGCCGTCGGCTAAACCAAGCCGATAAAACGGCAGCAAGTGCTGGTCAAGGCGGCCGGGGCTAAAGGCATCCCAGGTGTTTAGCTCGGTGATGACACCGAGGTGCACGAACCAGTAGCTCTGCAGCGCTTCGTGGAAGTTGCGCGGCGCGCGCGCCGGCACATGCGAGCAGACCTCTGCCATGCGCAGTAGCTCTTGCCGGCGCGTGGGCTCCGCCTCAGCCTCTGCCAGTCCTCTCGCTAGCTCGGAATACCTTGCGGCAAAAGCAATAAGCGCGCGGGCGCAAATCGCCATAGCCTTAAGTTGCTCGGCTTTAGCGTAGGCCTGCATATCCGCGTGGTAATCGAGCGAGGTTAGGGCTGCCTCGATTTCCTGCAGATAGTCAAGGAATCCGCGCTCGACGATTTTTTTGTCGCCTACCGTGTGTCCCGGCGCCCTCTGTTCCATAAACTCGGTAAAGATGCCTGCCTGATAGGCGGCGTGCCACTGTGCATCCATGTGACTGAAGATGATATCTCGCAGGGAACGGCCTTCCCAGTAAGGGATTATGCAGTTTTCCTGCGTTTGCATGGCCGTTTCGTCAACTTGAAAGGAAATCTTCTCCCGCTCGTGCATTACGCGTAGGTCTGCGAGCGTGTGGCAACAGAGCTCAGGATAGGTCGGGGCTACTTGAGGCGCATCCCCTCTCTCACCCACAATCAGTTCGCCCGGGCCGATGGCAATAGCCTTTTGCTCTAAGACATGACGGAACGCAAGCGCGCGCAGCATGGGCGGCGAAACCTTGCCGGCATGATTTTGGTACACTTCGGTTACAAGCTTGGCTCGCTCTAGGCTAATCCTCGGGACGGCGGCTTCGCTCACTGCGCGCAACATGCGGACGCGCTCGGTCGTGCCGCGCATCGTTTCCTGCATCTCGCTCATCCTCCTACCGTGACGGTGATGTTAGGGTGAGACAGCTCTCTCACTGCTCCAATAAGCTCGGCATCTGTCGGGGGTCTAAGGTTGGCTAACTTGTGTGGTATCAGCATGCGTTCATACTTGCCGCAGGCAAAGGGATGGTAGGGCAGCAAGCTGACACGCGTTAAGTTGAGCTCGAGCGCAAGGGCACGAATCCTCCTCAGATGCTCCCATTCATCGTTTAGACCCACAATAAGGGGTACGCGCAAGATGATGTTCCCATGTAGGCGTGAGAGCGCGCGTAGGTTCTTCTGGATTAGCTCGTTCCC
This sequence comes from Selenomonadales bacterium, assembly GCA_018335585.1. Lineage (NCBI taxonomy): Bacteria > Bacillati > Bacillota > Negativicutes > Selenomonadales > Selenomonadales bacterium. The sequence goes on along the minus strand of JAGXRZ010000029.1, from coordinate 27,787 downwards.
TGCACCGGTCAGTCGCAGATGTGCTTCGTTGTCCATGTGCTTGATGTCGTAGAGAAACAAGTCCGTGTGGGGCAGTATCTCGAGCAAAGCCTCCATTGGGGCAAAGCCTGACGTATCTACGGCTGTGTGCACCCCATTGGCTTTACACAGCGCCAGGAGAGTCGCCACGTAGGACGGATAGAGCAGCGGTTCGCCGCCTGAGATGGTCACCCCGCCACCGCTGGTTTCGTAGAACACCCTATCCTGTAAGATCTCGTTTAGGACTAGGTTTGCCTCTCTATACGCGCCTAGGACTTGCAGTGCCCCGCTCGGGCATGCTTGTTGGCATTGTCCGCAACAGAGACAACGTGTGCGGTTCTGCGCCACGCATGCGCCATCTAAGGTTATGACCGCGTTTGGACAAGCAACACGGCAAGAGCCGCAGCGCAAGCACTTCTTTGCATCAAACAAGAGCTCGGGTTGCGGCTTTTGGCTCTCGGGATTATGGCACCACAGGCATGCCAACGGACAACCTTTAAGGAACACAGTGGTGCGAATCCCCGGCCCGTCATGCAGAGAAAATCGCTGGATGTCTAGTATCAGCAAAACAAGATTCGCCTCCCGTGAAGCAAAAAGCTCCGTCCCTATTGCTTCCTAAACACCTTCTCTATGATGGTTAGGCCTTCCATCAGCTGACTGTCAGTAATTACTAGCGGGGGCGCGAAGCGAATAATGTTGCCGTGGGTCTGCTTGGCAAGCAGGCCTGCTTCTTTTAGTGCGACACAGACATCCCAAGCGGCAAAACCCTCTTGGAACACAACCGCGTTTAACAGCCCTTTCCCGCGCACTTCAACCACTTTTGGGCAGGGAATGGCCGACACAAAGCTGCGGAATATGTGTCCTAACCGTTCGGCATTTCTGTCAAGCTGTTCATCCAGAAGAATCTCAAGCGCAGCGATACCTACTGCCATGGCCAACGGGTAGCCCCCAAAGGTCGAGCCGTGAGAGCCAGGCGTAAAGACCTCCATAACGACTCTGTCGGCAACAACTGCGGAAACAGGAATCACGCCGCCACCTAACGCCTTGCCTAGAGCCATGACATGGGGTTTTACCCCTTCATGGTCGCAGGCAAACCTTCTACCCGTGCGACAGAAACCCGTCTGTATTTCATCGGCTATAAACAGGATATTATTAGCCTCGCAGAGCTCGTAGACCGCGCGCAGGTATCCGGGCGAGGGCACGTAGACGCCGGCTTCTCCCTGAATCGGCTCCAGTAACACAGCGCAAGTATTAGGCGTGATTGCCGTTTTAATAGCCTCGACATTGTCGTAGGGCACAATCTTAAACCCCGGCGTATATGGCCCGTAGTTGACGCGGGAATCTGGGTCAGTAGACATGGATACTATCGTAATGGTGCGCCCATGAAAGTTATTCTCGGCGACGATAATCTCCTGCTGCCCGTTGGGGATGCCCTTCCTCTCTACGCCCCAGCGACGAGCTAGCTTAAGCGCCGTTTCCACCGCCTCTGCGCCGGTGTTCATGGGCAGAGCCATCTCGTAGCCTGTGTAGTGACACAGCTTTTCTAGAAAAGGGCCCATCATGTCATTATGAAACGCGCGCGAAGTAAGGGTGCAGCGGTCAAGTTGGTCAGAAATCGCCTTCATCAGCTTCGGGTGCCTGTGGCCTTGGTTTACCGCGGAATACGCAGACAAAAAGTCGAAGTATTGCTTGCCCTCGGGATCCCTGACGATGACCCCCTCGGCCTCTGATATGACCACCGGCAGCGGGTGATAGTTGTGCGCCCCGTAACGTTCCGCTAATTCGATATAGTGTTGCGATTTCATGGTCTTCCCCCTTCGAATGTGTGATGCGTAATATTATACTCGCGATAGCATAACTATGCAACAGGATTCCGTGCAGGGAGTCGAGACAGGGACGAAGCTAAGAGCTACGTCCCTGTAATCTGTCCCCTTATATTCCAGTTGCTTCTTGTCGCACTCCTCCGTCCCTCGGAGACATCCCCTCTCCGCCACTCCTCCGTCCCCTATCCCACCTGCGTCGTAAGGAAGATGGGTAGGCCCATGTGGCCGATTTGGTCTTGTAATTCCTCGATGGCGTCGATATGTTTGTCCTCATCGGCTAAGATAGCCTCGAGTATTTCGCGGGTGGCAAAGTCACGCACTTCGCCCGCTAGGATAATAGCGGAATTATAGGCGTCAACTGCACCCATTTCAGCGGCGCGGTCGTTCGCTAGCTGCTTAGCAACGTCTGCTCCGATGTATATCTCCTTTAGCTCAGATACGATTGGCGTCCCTTCCAAGAAGAGAATGCGGGCGATTAGTTTTTCCGCGTGCTTCATTTCTTCGATCGCACGGCGCTCAATCTTGCTATGCAGCTTGTCGTATCCCCAGTTTGCGCACATCTCGGAGTGTACCATGTACTGGTTAATTGCGCTCAGTTCATCGGCTAACAGCGAGTTTAGAGCCTCGATGAGCTTCTCATTGCCCTTCATAAGACCATTCCTTTCGCGCCTTATTTGGCAGCTTGGCTGCCACTGTCATTATACTATAGTCTTGCCAAGGCGCAAACTCCCATGTCAGACGACGCGCAGTTCTGTGTCGGCAGCCAAAAACCCAAGCACCGCGCTCGTAAACTCGACCGGCTGCTCGTACATCGAGGCGTGGCCGCAGTTTTTGAGCACGACTTGCCTAGCTTGCGGCAGCCGCGCGAGGATGTCGGCTTGGTCGGCTAGTGGGGTAATGTAGTCGCAGTCCGAGGAAATAACAAGGGTGGGGGCGGCTATCTCGCCTAAGCGTCCCAAGAGGTTAAGCCCCTCGGTGCTCTTAAGGAGCCGCAGGAAGCTGTCGTAGACCTCCGGCGTGAAACGTTCCTGAAACACCTTCTCGCGCGCATGGAGCCATGCTACATTCGCGGCGTAAAAGCCGGGCGAGTAAATAAGCGGCATGCAGGTCTTAAAGAACTGCCGCGCGTCATACGAGCTCAAGGCGTAACTCCAAGCGTGACCAAGGTCTTCTAGCCAGGGATTAACGTAAGCCGTGGTGTTAGCTAGAATAAGGCGTTTAACTCTGTGTGGGTGCAGAAGTGCGAGCCTAAGCGCTACCTGCCCGCCGTAGGAAATGCCCAAGATGTTGCAGGATAACACGCCAAGGTGCTCGAGCAACGCGCAAGCCACGTCTGCCTGCAGCGCCTGCCCGTAGTCGCTGTTCATGCGCTCGGAGCGACCTTGATCCAAGAGGTCAACTAAAATGAGTCGATGCTGCCGGCTGAGCGAGGGTACGAAAGGCGCCCAACTCGCGCTGTTCATAAAAATACCGTTTAGGACAAGGAGAGGCTCCCCTTGCCCGTGCTGCTCGAAGTATATTTGCTTGCCGTTAAACTCAAACTGCATTGCTATCTCCCCGGCAGAAAGCCGCAAGCAACAGCTTCCTGCGTTAGTTCGGCGCGAAATGCCGGATGGGCAATGGCGATGAGGCGCTCCGCGCGCTCTTGCACAGTCGTACCGCGCAAGCTAGCCACGCCATACTCGGTCACCACATAGTCTACGTCGTTGCGCGAGAGAGAGACGATGGCTCCGGACTTTAGCGCAGGCACAATCTTACTGATTTCTTCTTTGGCCTTGGTAAGCGGGTTAGTGACAAGGGCAGTAGAGTACAAGGCAATAAACGACCGGCCGTTTTTGGCGCGCTGTGCCCCCACCGCCGTGTCTGTCTGCCCGCCGGTGCCGCTGTACTGCATGGGTCCGATTGACTCGGAGCAACACTGGCCAGTCAAATCAACTTCTAGCGTCGTGTTAATCGAAACTTGGTTGTCGTTTTGCCCGATAACCGCAGGGTCGTTGACGTAGCCCCCGTCAAGCACCCAGATGCTAGGATTATCGTCGACAAATTCATAGAGCTCCTGTGTGCCCAAGACAAAACAGCAGACGGCTTTACCGCGGTGAAGAGTTTTGTTGTCATTAGAGATGACGCCTTGCTTCATCAGCTGCATCATGCCGGTGGTAAACATTTCGGTGTGTATCCCTAAGCCTCGTTTGCTCCCGAGCGCCGCAGCCACGGCGTTAGGAATACCCCCAATACCTAGCTGTATACAGTCCCCGTCTTTAATGTGCTCGGCAACCAAACGCCCTATCGCCAGGTCCTTCGCATTAGGTGGGGTGTCAGGAATCTCAGGCAGCGCGTAATCGACGTGTAGCAAGTAATCGACATCATCGACATGCACCTCTAGGTCTCCGTGCGTGCGCGGCACACGCGGGTTTACCTCCAGCATCACCAGTTCGGCGGCCTCTAACATGCGCTTCTCGTAGACGTTGCTTGCGCCTAGTGACACAAACCCATGCTTATCGGGCATAGATGCGTTGCCTATGTAAATGTTAGGCCGCACGTGGGCGAGGCGCTTTCTCGCCGCTAAGTGCAAGTGGTTAGGGATAAAAGTAATGTTGCCGTTGGCATGTGCTTGGCGCATGGCCGCAGTATAGAACCACCCCGCCATAGAAAAGGACGACTTGTACCTGCTATCCGAAAAATAGGGCGAGCTCTGCATTGGCAAGCATGTCGTTACCGTAACATTAGCTACGCGGTCGGCAATGGTGTGCAGTAGTCCAAGGAAGGCGCGCGGCTCCGCTGCCGCTAATCCCACGACAATCGTGTCGCCGGACTTAACGTGCGAAAGCGCTGCCTCCAGGCTAATGACTTTGTCGCTAGACCAACTCATGCTATCCGCTCCCCTTCGCTAGCGCAAGAATGCCGAGATTCGCGACACGACTTCGCTTAAGTTGTCCGTAAAGGGCGAATGCCCTACATGAGGCAGCATAGCCAAAGTTGCCCGACTCCCTAGCTTCTCGGCCGTCTCCCTAGCCCACACAGGCGGCACTACGCGGTCGTTTTCGCCCTGAATTACCAGTACCGGTGCCTTAACCTGACTTAGGCGCCCCGTTCCCTCCGCCACGCCGTTATGAGTGTCGGTCATATTAAAGGTTATCAGCGCGTAGTCGACGTCCACAAGGTTGCGCTGCTTTAGCATAGCGCCGAGGTAGCGTTCGTACCGCTGTGGCTCCGGTTCAGCCTGATGGTAGATAAGCGCGTTCCAGACGGCGCGGAGGAGAGCCGTGTTCCCTGTGGCGTACGCCTGCAGGATAGGCAGCACTTGCACCGGATCAGCCGCGACTTCTTCGCGCGTGGTCAACCGCGCGGTGAGTATGGGCTGGCCGTTGGCATCCTTCTTAAACATTGGGTAGCCGTCCAACGCAACCGAGTTGACCAAGATGACGCCCTCCACTAAGTTCGGCGTAGCGGCAGCCAGTTCAAGCGCCACCCCGCCGCCGGTTGACCAGCCAAGCACGGTAAACCGCTCTAGCCCGAGCGCGGTAGCGGCATGCCCAATATCTTCCGCAAAACACCGCAGCGAAGTAATTGGCCTCGTGTAGCTTGAGTCGCCAAAGCCACGCAAGTCAAAGGCCACTAATCGGCAACTTGTCTCCATCTGCTCCATCAGCGTGTCAAAGAATATACTTCCGCTCATATTGCCGTGCAGAAGCACAAGCGTCCGCTCGCCCTGCCCTGCTTCGCGGTAAGCGATAGTCTCTCCGTTTGGCAATAGGACCGACTTAACGGGATAGTCCTTCACTTTATGGCCACCCCCTGTTATCTTCTGGTTACTCAATATCGCGGCACACCCTTATTCAGGGGATATGCCCCGGAAAATAAACTCGCGTAAGGTGTTAATCTCCCCGCTACCAGGCAACTTGCTTTCCCACAGCGGCCAGCGCATGCCCGTAAAAACACTGATGCCAATTAGGCAATAGGCCAACATTTCCGCATCCATTTGCTTTACTTGGCCCCGCGACTGCGCCGCCTGCAAGTGCCCTACATAGGCCTTGGCAAAGTTGCTGTAGTGCCAGCGGAATATCTCGTAGTCCACGAACTCTGCCTCGCGGATAATCGTGTAGAGGTGACGGTGTTCGAGGCAATAGCGGTAAAACGCTTGGATTCCTTCCACCTCGGCATCTTTACGGTCGGCAATACCCGCTACGGCCATCTGAATGTACTTGCGCAAATCGTGGTGAATGTAGAAAATTAGCTCGCGGAAGATGTCTTTCTTAGTACGGAAATAAAGGTAGAATGTGCCCATGCCAACTTCGGCTACTTGCGTAATCGCCGAAACAGAAGCGTCATGATACCCATTCTCGCCAATGACTTTTTCGGCGGCCTTAATTAGCTTGTCAAACGTCGCTTGTCCCCGTGTGGTTTTTGGCAACTGCACTCCGGCAGCACGGTCAGGATAACCGGCACTTGCGTTCATTCCTCATCACTCTTTCTGCAGACACTCTGGCGACCTCAGCTAGCGCCACTTCTCACAAGTGTTCGTTACAGCTGTGGTCGTTCCCTGCTCTAGAGTCCGAAGGCTTAATTGTCGGCTCCCCAACGCAAGATGGTCGCGCCCCAGGTGTAACCCGTCCCAGCGGCCATTAAAGCAACATAGTCTCCGTCCTTAAGCAGTCCGCGCCGAGAGGCCTCCCACAGAGCAATAATCTGGTCGGCAGCCTGTACGTGGCCGTAGTCTTCCAAGTAGAAGCTATTGTTTTCGCTTAAACCTAAAGCGGCGAGAATCTGCTGGTGCATAGAGCGTTTGAAGTGCACGGGGGCCAAGAAGCTGAGGTCGCGCGTGCTCTTGCCACTCTTTTCTAGCGCGCGCTCTACCACCGTGACAAAGTTTTTAAAGGATATGGGGTCTAAATGCTCCTTCATCTCTTCCGGGTCGATGACCTCAATTAACCCGGCCTGCGGCGGGAAAGGGTGTCCGCCCAGCGGATTAACCGAGCCGCCTTCTAAGACCTTGACGTGTTTATGAAAGAACCCCGCGGTAATGTGGTGGGACTCTAACACCAGATTCTCGTGCCAACCCCTGCGCAACAATACTGCGGCGCCGCCGTCGCCAAAGTTAAACATAAAGCGCACGCGTGGGTTCGTGTAGTCAAGCAATGATGACTCTTTAGTCCCCACCACCAAAAGTACGTTTTCCATATCTGCGTCAGCCAACATCATGCCCTTAACCATGCGCAAGGCCACGGTAAACCCGGCACACAGCGACATAATCTCAGTGGCAAAAGCCTGATGTGCCCCCAGTTCGTATTGTAGCTGCGAGGCCACCGACCACACGGGATAATCCTTGTACGAACTGCCGAAATACACAACGGCATTGAGCGCAGCCGGGTCAAACCCCTGTAGCGCCATTTTTGCGGCAGCTAGAGCCATATGTGAGACGTGTTCATCTTGACGTGCCACGTGTTTTTGCCTAAGGCCCAGTTTCTCGGCCACAACTTCGGCAGGGATACCGGTCTTGGCCGCAATGTCCTGACTAGTTTCAACTTGGGCCGGCACGTATACCCCTAAGCCGGCAATGCCCACTCTTTGTGCGTGTGTTCTCGTCACCTTCTGTTCACCTGCCTCTGCTATTTCCACTTCGCGCTTGGCCTGACAACGACAGCTGCCGCGCGCGCCAACGCTCCAGACTCGCCTTAAAGCGCAGGTAGGCCCCAACCATACCTAGCGGCATATATAACACCACCAACACATAGATGGCACCAAAGAAAATTTGCCAACGGGCGAAGATTTCGCTGATGCCGCGCAGCTCTAGCAGGTAGCTCTGGACAAGCTGCACGAAGGCCGTGCCGACGATTGCGCCGTACAGCGTACCGGTGCCGCCGACAATGGTAAAGAGCAGCGCATTTAAGGTGTTTTGTACGCTGAGCAAGTCGGTATTAGCAAAGCGCGTCAACAGGGCAAACATAAAGCCGGCCGATGACGCAGCTAAAGCTGCCGTAACTAAAGCCAGTAGTTTGTATTTCCTGACATCGTAGCCTAGGAACCGCGCCCGCTGCTCGTTGTCGCGAATAGCCTGCAATACGCGTCCGGTAGGCGAGTTGACGAACTGCCGCAGCAACAAGGTCATCACTACGAGAAACACCAAGGCGTAGTAATACATCATCACGCGGTCGCGAAACATCGGCGGCACCATAAACGTCAAGCCGTCGGCTCCCTGCGTAAACTGGCGGAAGGTTTCGGCGGTGTGGCGAACTATCTCACCAAAGGCTAGGGTTATCATGGCGCAAGCCAAGACCCCGCCTGCGCCCGTATTGCGAAAGGCAAACTGGCCCATGATTATGGCTAACAACACAGCAAACGCCCAGGCCACAAGCAGTGCGGCCAGCATAGCAGAGGCGCTAGTTCCTACCTGCGTAAACATAATGCCGGCCATGTAGGTTCCGCCACCAAAGAACGCGGCATGCCCGAGGTTTATTATCCCGGTGTAGCCCCTGAGAATGTCATAGCTCATGCCAAATACGGCCAAGATAAAGATTCTTCCGACTAGCTCCCGCGTCATAACGCCGGTTACGTGCGGGAAGAGCAAAAGTGCGCCTATCGCTAAGGCTAGGAGCGCCCACAGATAACGTTTATCCATTATTTCCTCACCGCCAATCCAAAGAGGCCTTCCGGCTTGAGCGACAAGACCACAACCATAATCAACAGAGTGGAATACACAGTGAGAGGCGGGAAGAACCAAGCAGTAAACGCACTGGTGAGGCCAATTAAGACGCTCCCAACCGCCGAGCCGTAGAAGGACCCCATGCCGCCTAGTATCACCACGATAAAGGCAAGTATCTGGTTGTCGATGCCCATGCCAGACCAAACGCTCCCGACTAACGGCGCATACAGCGCTCCGCCTAGGGCCGCAAGCCCGGCACCACCGGCGAAAACTGCGGCAAAGTACAGCTTAATGTTTATTCCTAATGCCTGCACCATCTCCGGCGACTGAATGCCCGCCCGCATCACCATGCCGATGCGCGTTTTGTTAATGAGGTAGTTGATGCCGACAGCCACGAGCAGGCCGACAGCGATAAGAAAGACGCGATAGCGTGCGATAATCACTTGGCCGAACACCCAGGTGCCGTCAAGCAAGGGCGGCCTAACCATAGGGATAGGGTTCGGCCCCCACAAGAGACGCACCACGTCGGTAAAGATGATCATCAGGCCAAGGGTAATAAGGATCTGGCTTGTGACTTTGCCGTAGACGGGCTTCACAAAGAGACGTTCGAAGACAGCCCCCATTATTAGCCCTGTCGCTAACGCGGCGAGTAGCGCTAAAGGGAAGCTCTCTGTCAGGCGATACACCCAAATGCTCATGTATCCTCCCCAGATAAACAGCGTGCCATGGGCAAAGTTTACTACTCCGACCAACCCGAGGATGATGGAAAGCCCCGCGGCCATTAAGAAGATTAATGCCCCCTCAGCTAGCCCATTAACCAAGAGCATGATGAAAATGTGCATGTTCTCATCTCCTTTTAGGCTTCTCTAAGTCGGCATTAGCCCTAAGTGCATTTGCTGCAGGGCTGTGTCGTTAATTAAGTCATCGATGGAGCCGTGCTGAACACTGCGTCCGTCATTAAGAATGTAGTAACGGTCGCCTACCGCACAGGCAAGGGCGAAGTTTTGTTCGACGAGGACGATGGTGCTCTTGTGCTTAAGGCTCTGCAACACCCTCCCAATGCGCTCCACAACGATTGGCGCCAGCCCTTTGCTTGGCTCGTCTATTAGCAGAATTTTGTTCTCGTTAAGGAGTGCGCGCGCAATCGAGAGCATTTGCCTTTGCCCGCCGCTAAGTGTCATCGCCAGTCGCTTAAAGGCAATGCGGAGGTCGGGGAAAATCTCAAGCACTTCTTCGTGCCGCGCGAGAGTTGCCTTATCGCGTTTGCGCATGGCGAGGGAGAGGTTTTCTTCCACGGTAAGCAGGTCGAACACGCCATAATCTTCCGGAACATAGCCTATCCCTTGGCCAATAGCGAGGTGCGGCGGCATGTTCACAAGTGAGACTCCGTCTAGCGAAATTTCGCCTTTGGAGGGTGGGACTTGCCCGACGATTGAGCGCAAGGTAGTAGTCTTGCCGGCGCCGTTGCGCCCGAGGATTACTACCACTTCGCCGGGGTAAACCTCAAGCGATACGCCCTGCAAAATGTGAAACGGCCCGATAAACGACGAAATTGCATCGACCTTAAGCAGTGGCTTCACGCCTGATCCCTCCCCCTAGATAGGCTTTAAGGACGTCCGGGTTTTTGGCCACTTCGGCCGGAGTCCCCGCGGTGAGGAGCGCTCCGTTGACTAACACTAACACGCGGTCCGATAGCTTCGTCACGAGGTCCATCTTGTGCTCAATTAACACAATGGTGTTGCCCCCTTGCGCTTTGGCGCGGGTTAAGAGCTCAAGCATGACCGGCACTTCTTCGAGCGCCATCCCGGCTGTCGGTTCGTCCAAGAGAAGCAGCTCTGGCTGCATGGCTAGGACCATGGCCAGTTCTAGTTTGCGTTGCTCGCCATGTGAGAGGCGGGCAGCCGGCAGATAGCCCTTCTCAAGCAGGAGGACTTCGGCCAGAATCTTCTCGGCCTCCTCTATAAGCCTTGGAAAGCGCTTGAATGATGTCAGCGGGCGGTATCCCACCCGCTCGCGCGCCTGCAGGACCAAGCGCACGTTCTCATGCACGGTAAGTGTGGGGAAAACGTTCGTAAGTTGAAAGGAACGGCCTATCCCCAGTGCGACGCGTTGCATAGGGGACAGACCTGTAATGTCTGTCCCCTTAAAGAATATTCTTCCAGACGTGGGCTGCAACAAACCGCTCAGCAAGTTAAAGAACGTGGTCTTGCCGGCACCGTTGGGCCCGATGATGGCCGTAAAGGTGTTTGGAGCAATGGTAAGGCTAAGGTCGTCAACCGCCCTGTGCCCGCCAAAGTTGATGGTAAGATTTTGGGTCTTGATGAGAGCGTTTGACATATTAGCCACCTCCACCGAAATTGAGCCTAGCGCGGCGCTCCTGCCGGAACGGTTACCGGCGGCGCTAGCCTTTCCGCAGAAATGACGCGGACGAGCTGTGGCACCGGGTGGTCGACGCCGGGAACGGCCGTGAGCGTAATTTCAAACAACGGCTGCATAGCTTGGTGGTCTTCGGAGCGGAACCAGCGTTGTCCGGTTGGTGAGTCAAACTGCATGCCGCGCAGAGTCTGAATGAGCACTTCGCTGTCGGTGTTGCCTTCTGTCTTGCGCAGAGCGGTAATTACGGCCGCAGCGTTGGCCATACCGCCGGACGTGAAGATGTCGGGGGGCGAGCCAAAGCGCTGTTGATGTGTCTTAATCAGCCAGTCGTTCATGGCGTTTGTCGGGGGAACGGTGTGGTAGTACACTGTGAAGCCGGTCATGCCGACCATATCGTTCATAAGGCGCAGAGCGGCAATTTCCGGTGCGCCGGTGACTATGTTGATGCCCTTACCGCGCACGTCTAGTTCCATCAGCTGACGCCACGGGTTGTTAGCACCTGCCCAGATAACAAACAGGTAGTCGGGGTCTGCGGCAATGAGGCGCAGGATATGTGGTGTAAAGTCTGTAGTAGCGGCAGGAGCGAACTCTTGTGCTACCACGGTCGCACCGCGTGCTAATGCTTGCGGCACAAATGGCGTAACCCCGGCGCGGCCGAAGGCGGTATCGGGAGCCAGTGTCGCAATCTTTACGCCTGGTTTGGCTACGATGTCGGCCATGGCAATGGCATCCTGTGCGGTGTTGCGGCCGGTGCGAAACACGTAGCGGTTCCAGAACTGGCCGGTAATAACGTCGGCTGCGGCAGGCTCAACAATGATTACACGCTTAAACTCCTGGGCTACCGGCAATACGGCAATGGCATCGGCCGAGGATGTAACGCCAACCAGGAGATCTACTTTGTCTTGGTCAAGGAGCTTAATGGCGCGCTCTCTGGCTACCGCAGGGACGGTGGTCGTATCTTCCCAAATTACTTCGATTTTGCGGCCGGCAACTTCCATTTTGCCCTCGGTCATAAACTCGAGGCCAAGTTCAAAGCCGCGCCTAAACTGCGTGCCGTAATCCTGCAGCACGCCGCTTAGCGAAGCCAAGGCGCCGATTTTAATGGGCGGCTGCTCGGGACGCGCGGCGGGTCTACAGCCTGTAAAGACCAGGGTAACAAGCAGAACCAGTACCAGGGTAACGCCGAATAGTTTTCTTTTCATGGTTTCCCTCCTTAATAATAGTGAGATAGCGCCACGACGACAGAGAAACTAACACATCGCCTCCCTTTCTACGGCTGGTCCATTAATATATGAGCCCACAACGCGAAATATAACACATGAATCAGCTCTCAGGTTTGCTAGATTGATTCTATCATTACGCAAGTATTCGCGCAAGTATGGCATGACGGAAATTTTCGGCCTGCTCGTCCGAGACTGCACGCATTGGCGCGTCCTCAATGAAGCAAAAGGGACGGAGCTTTTTGCTTCGCATTGGCGACCTGCTCGTCCGAGACTGCACGCATTGGCGCGTCCTCAATAGAATGCAGCAGGAGGTGATAATATGGCACAGTTAACCACAGGGCCGCTATACATTGAGCCTAAGTTTAGAGACTGTAATGAGAACTTTCTCTTACTCATCTCAAACTACACCGGCACGTCCGTAGACGTGGAAATCACAGTTTATGCAGCTGCCTTTACCGCGGCAAACACACCCGAAACTGGGATTCTCCTGCTGACGCAAACCGTTACAATCCCGGACAAAACAGTGTTTAATCGCATCCTAGGAGTACAGAACTACCCTTACTGGCAGTTCGCGGTATGCTCCGAATACGACAGCATCTACCCATCGCTGTATCTGCTCAAGACGCTGACGAACGCAGTGCAGGACTTCCCACTCGTTCCTACCGGGGACTGGGTAGAAGTCTAACTCTGGGGCTAGGGGAAACCCTAGCCCTTCAGCATGAAGCAAAAGGGACGGAGCCTTTTGCTTCACAGCCGCGGAGAGCATGCATTGACAATATCTATTGCATCTTGCTAAAATTAAAGCGTTGAATAACTAATATCAAGGGTATGGCTAGTATGCCTTTCAAAGCGAGCTATTGACGTATTTAGGCAGGAGGTGTATACTCTACGTGGATGGTGTACGGAGTATAAGGGGAGGGTGTATGGATGGAGCAAGAGAAGATAACAATTAACCTTAGTGTTGTCGACCTAGGCAAGGTGGATTACCTAGTTGAACAAGGGTTCTATGCAAATCGCAGCGAGTTTGTGCGGAGCGCCGTACGCAACCAGCTGAAGACGCACGACCCGATTGTTTCTGACGAGTCGCTGCGCGGAAAGATGGTGAGCCTAAGCACCGACTCCGCCGATGTACGGCATGTCTGGGCCATCGGCATCTTTAAGCTCGACGCGGCGTTGGTGAAGAGGCATTTGCAGAGCGGGGTCAAACTGAGCGTTTTTGTGGTAGGTGCGCTCGTTATCGACAAGTCTGTGACCTTAGATAACGTTAGGGACGTCATGGGTACGGTCAAGGTTTACGGGTCCATCACCGGTCAACCCGAAGTCGTACGCTTTCTAAAGGAAGGAGAACAGAATGTATAAGCAACTTAAAGGTATTTGGCCTCTCCTGGCAGGCAAAGAGAAGCTTGCCTTCGTGGCAGTATCGTCGCTTGGCCTAGTCGCCTTTTCCATTTACATGGCTCACCTCATCCGCCTCCTAGCCGACTCGCTGCTTGCGGGGCAAGCTACGGCCGTCTACGGCTACCTGCGGGTCTTCTTGGCGGTGATTGGCGGCGAACTGCTGCTTAGATACTTGCGTGTTTGGGCGGCAGGTTCATTTGCCGAACACAGCGTAGCCGCCGTGCGCGAGCGCATTGCCAGCCACATTTTGCGCCTGCCCTTACCGGAGTACACGCGTTTTCACGCCGCCGACTACATATCGCGCTTAACAAACGACCTGTCAAAGCTGCAAGATCTCGCCAATAACACGCTCGGAAACCTGGTGTTCCTGCCGGTGGCTGGGGTTGGTGCCGCCGTTTACATGCTAATCAGCTCGTGGCAGTTGACGCTCGTCGTGGTGCTAGGTACGCCCCTTTTGCTGGTGTGTGCTTCTGTGCTCAGTGCGCCCATTGCCCGCCTCTCCAAGCAACTGCAAGAACGCATGGCGGATATGACGGTGCTGACCCAAGAGTCGGTACAGGGAATGGAGATAGCGCGCGCGTTTAATCTAGGAGAACACCTTGGGACTAAGTTTCTGCGCACCATGCGAGATGTAGTGGCACTGCAATGGAGGCTTGTCGCATACAGAGTCGGCATGGGTGCCACCTCCTTCTTGCTGCTCCTGCTGTCGTTCTTCCTTTGCTTTGGTGTGGGCGGCTGGCTCGTCATACAGGGGCGCATGTCGCTAGGTGAACTAATGGCCTTCGTCCAGCTGATGAACCATCTCACAGAACCGATGAGCCGCGTTCCCCAGCTACTTGCCTCGCTGCGTGGGGAACTTGCTGCCACAGAACGCGCGTTCCTGCTCTTACAGCTTCCTGCCGAACGCGCGGGCGGACAAGCGGTAAATACGGCCGTCACAGCCCCTAGCCCTGCGGTTGCGTTTAGCGGCGTCACCTTCACCTATCCGGACAGGAGCGAGCCTGCCCTTTCGGAAGTAAGTTTCGCTGTTGAACCGGGCGAGACAGTCGCTTTGGTCGGAGCGAGCGGCTCGGGCAAGAGCACGGTCCTGCGCCTAATCAACGGACTCTACTCCCCACAGCTTGGCGAAGTGTCGGTCGCGGGGCTACCGGTAGCGCAATGGAACCTAGAGACCTTGCGCGAACAAGTGGCGGTGGTAGCGCAGGATAGCTTTTTGTTCCCCGTTTCGGTCAAAGAAAATATCCTCTTTGGGAGCTGTAACGCCAGTGAAAGCGACATCGAGCAAGCTGCTAAGACGGCTAACGCACACGAATTTGTCAGCACGCTGCCGGCGAGCTACGACACGCCCGTAGGTGAGCTAGGCGGACGCCTCTCCGGCGGGCAGCGCCAGCGCTTGTCCTTAGCCCGCGCCTTCCTCAGGAACTCCCCCATTTTGCTCTTAGACGAGGCCACTTCGGCGCTAGATGTGCAGTCGGAGGCGCTAGTGCAAGATGCCCTAACTAAGTACGGGCAGGGTAGGACGGTTATTATCGTGGCACACAGGTTAAGCACAATTGTTAGCGCAGACCGAGTCATCGTCTTTGACCGCGGGCGGGTTGCAGAGACAGGGACTCATCAAGCGCTCTTGGCGAAGAAAGGCATCTATTACGACCTGTATGAGAAGCAATGGATAACCACAGACGAAAGGCAGGCGGTGTAGATGCAAAACCCGTTGTTCCGGCTGCTCAGGCTAAGCGGGCAAAGCTTCTCGGTCTTTCTTGTCGGCATAATCATCCGCGCGCTAGGAGAAACAGGCATACAAATCATCTTCATCTTCTTGATGCGCGACGTCTTTGCCAGCATGGTTTCATTGGATGCATCAGTGTTGTTTGGCGGGTTAACAACAGCCGCACTGACCTTTGTGGCGACCCTGTGCGTCTTTTTCGTGGGTTTCCTTATGCTACAGCGCCAGCTAGTGAACATAACCGCACGCATTCGCCGTGATATTTTCACGCAGCTACACCGCCTGCCGGTGTCCTACTTCAAGGCGCACCACAGCGGCGATACCCTGTCGCGGATGACCAATGACGTTAACGCCGTAGTGGCCCTCCTCGGGGAACTCCCAAGCAAGTTCCTGTTTGAGATATTCACGTGTTTAGCCGCTGCTACAATCATCTTTTGGGTCGACTACCGCCTAGGGATAATTGCGGTAGCCGCCGGGGGCCTAGGGGCACTGGCCAATACTAAGGCGGCGAAAAAAATACGCAGCATCAGCCGCGACCTGCAGGAAAGCCAGAGCCGCCTTACCACACTGCTAGGCGACCTATTCAGTGGCATACAGGTTATAAAGAGTTATTCGCTATACGCACCTATGAACGCGTCGCTCCGCGCGCAAAACAGCGACGTGCGCAAACACGGCTTAGACCGCGTGCGCACGCAAGCGACGTTAGAAGCGGCTAACTTCATAACCTCTAGTCTGAACGTGATGGGGCTTTTACTAGCGGGGGCCTTCCTGCATCTGCGCGGTGAAGTAAGCATCCCCGAGATAGTGATGGTCATGCAGGCGCAAGACGGCGTGGACAGGCTTTTTCGCGGGTTAGGTGCACACATCACCGGTTTGCAGGGCTCAATGGCGGCTGCTGAGCGTGTCTGCGCCATGCTTGATGCCACCCCTGAACCCGAAAGATACAGCAATATGGCGCCCTTGTCATTAACGCAGGCACCGGCATCTGCCGTGGCTATGTCAGGCGTATCCTTCAGCTACGCCGACAGCCAGAGTAGAGCCTTAGACGATGTCTCGCTTACCGTGCAGTATGGCGAAAAAGTCGCCTTGGTAGGACCAAGCGGCGGCGGAAAAAGTACGCTGCTTAAGATGCTCCTCGCTTGGTATGCGCCGGACGCAGGCACAATAAGCATTGCAGGCCGCACGCTCGGCGAACAGGCGCTCTGTGAAGCGCGGGCAGAGATGAGTTATGTCCCGCAGGATGCACACCTTTTTTCGGGAACTATTGCCGACAATATTCGTCAGGGCAGGTTAGGTGCGAGCGAAGAAGAAGTGGTCGAGGCGGCGAAGGCAGCTAGTGCGTACGACTTCATTATGGCGCTAGAACAGGGCTTTGACACGCACGTTGGCGAAAAAGGCGCGCAGCTCTCGGGCGGACAGAAACAGCGCATCGCTATTGCGCGGGCTGTGCTACGCAATGCCCCTATCCTGTTACTTGACGAAGCCACGGCCTCGCTTGATGCAGAGTCCGAAGCGTCTGTGCATGCGGCCCTCGATAATCTCATGCAAGGGCGAACTGTCATTGTGGTCGCACACCGCCTCTCCACAATAGAAAACGCCGACCGCATCGTGGTGCTTAGCGGCGGGCGTGTAGTCGAAGAAGGAAGCCACGCGGAGCTCTTGTCCCTAGGTGGGCTATATTATGAGTTGCAGCAGACTACCGACAGGGCAAAGAACGCGTCGCTTGAAGCAGCAGGCTAATGCCTTCTAGGGTGCCCAAAACAAAAACGAAGCAAAAGGCTCCGTCCCTTTTGCTTCGTTTATCTTTTCGTGGTGTCCGAGGTGGGACTTGAACCCACACGGTTGCCCATACGCCCCTCAAACGTACGCGTCTGCCAGTTCCGCCACTCGGACAAATTATTTTGGTGCCGAAGGTGGGATTTGAACCCACACGAGCGTTACACTCACTGCGCCCTGAACGCAGCGCGTCTGCCAGTTCCACCACTTCGGCGAATCGGTCTCGCGACCGTCGTTTTTTATCTTACTGAAATTAATGTCGTGTGTCAAGGTGCAAAAAACGAGGGCGAGGGCGCTTTGCACTTTGCACTTCGTGGAGGACGAGGATGTGCCCAGTGCTCAGTGCTCAGTAGAGTGTTGTCGCAGCGGCTTCCGGTTCCCCTTTGACCTTTCCACCCTCCATGCTCACAACTCACAACTCACAAGGGACAAGCGACAAGCGACAAGCTCCCGGCGGCCGGCGGCTGGCGGCTGGCGGCCGGCAGCTTCCCAGTTCAGTACAACTCCCTATAAATCGCCTGTGTACGCAGCACGCGCCAGACGTAGTTTCGCGTTTCAGGAAAAGGGATGCTCTCAATGTCGCGTTCCTGCCCAGTCCACACACCTTGTTCCAGCCAATTTTTTACGTTGCCTCGCCCGCCGTTGTAGGCGGCTAAAGCTACGAGCTTACGGTCGAACTGCTCGGAAAGATGCCGCAGATACCAAGTGCCCATCCTGATGTTTAGCTCGACATCGAAAAGCTGGTCGGGGTGAAAGTTAGGTAGGTTCATTTCACCGGCAATCCAGGCACCGGTGGCAGGCATAATTTGCATTAGACCACGTGCGCCCTTTGGAGAAACAGCGGATGGACGAAAGCTACTTTCCACCCGAATAACCGCCGCGACTAGATATGGGTCAAGTCCATTGGCCTCTGCGTAGCGCTCTACAACTTCGCGGTAAGGCCAAGGATAAACAATGCGCCAAAGCGGCGGGCCTAGTACCGCAATTAACAGCACTACTATAGCTACAAAGATAAGCAAATTCCAGTAGACGTTTATTTTAGTGTTTGGTGACTGCATACGCTCGCTAACGCCTCGCTGACTTGTTTTCGTGTCGTCTCTAAGCTCGTATCTGTGTCTATAATGCGGTGGGCACGCCGCGCTTTCTCTGGGAGCGGCATTTGGGCGCTGATGCGCGCGCGCGCCGCTGCCTCGGTTAAGCCACGCGCTATCGCCCGCGCCAACTGCGTCGCCGGTTTGCAGATCACTAGCCAAATCTGGTCTACTGCATGTTCGAGCTTCGCCTCAAACAGCAACGGGACTTCAATTGCCACGAGGTACACTCCGCGCTCGCTGTGTTTTTGGCACCAATCCTCTATCTCCTGCCAGATGGCGGGATGCAGAATTGACTCGAGCTCTATGCGCTTGTCGGCATCCGCGAAGACAATCGCGCCAAGTTGCGCGCGGTTAATGTGTCCATCCTGCTGCAAAATTTCGTCGCCGAACGCCGCGATAATCTCAGCGTAGCACTTAGCCTGCGGTGCCATCAGGGCATGACCGACCGCATCGGCGCTAATCGTCGGCACGCCGAGCTCGGCAAGCAGTGCCGTCACAGTGGACTTCCCCGTACCGAGACCACCGGTAATACCTATGCGTAACATAGAACCCCTTCCCCGCTACGTCGCTCTAGCGTTGGCAATGCGGACAGTAGTGCGTGCCCCGGCCCGCCAAGACGCGGCGCTCGATTGCATGGCCGCACGTGACGCATGTTTCCCCGGCGCGACCGTAGACCTTTAGCTGATGCTGAAAGCTCCCTTTTTGCCCAAGCCCGTCAAGATAATCGCTAAACGTTGTTCCGCGCAGCTTAACGCCTTGTGTGAGCACGCCAACTACAGCAGCGTGTAAGCGCGTGACCTCGTCAGGAGTCAACTCCCCCGCCGTGCGCTCCGGTCGCAGCCCCGCTAAGAACAGCGCTTCATCGGCGTAGATATTGCCTATGCCGGCGATGACCTGCTGATTAAGGAGCAGGGACTTCAGCGTGCCGCGCTTTCCCGCTAGGAGTGACGCCAACGCGTCCGCGGTAAACTCGGGCGACAACGGTTCAACGCCAAGGCGGTCCATGCGCGCCACCCTGACAATCTCGCTATCGGGGGCGATAAACCAATACCCAAACTGCCGGATATCGACATAACGAAGCTCTTGTCTACTAGCTAGCTTTAGCACGATATGCGTATGAGGCACAGACGGCAGGTCTGGCGCAGCAAAGCGCAGTTGCCCTGTCATGCGCAAGTGGATGACGAGCGTATGCTCCCCCGATAGCCTAAACAAAAGGTACTTTCCCCTGCGCCCGATATCTTGCACGGTGCGTCCGGCTATAAGTCTGGCAAACTCAGCCGCACTTACATTCTGCAGCAACTTAGGCAAGTGGACTTCGCATGTCACTACCTGCTGGCCCCTAAGCAAAGGCACCAAACTTTGACGGATGGTTTCAACCTCGGGCAGCTCAGGCATGCGGGAGCCCTCCCTTAGTCTTTTCTACATTGTACCAGTTACTGCCGACCTTAATGTCTACAGCTAGCGGCACACTTAATTGCAGGGCGTTCTCCATTGTGTCTTTCACTATAGCTGCGAGCTCGGTCAGCTCATCGGCGGTTGTTTCGAAGATGAGCTCATCGTGCACCTGCAGAATCATGCGCGATTTAAGCTTAGATTGCTCTAGCTTCGCGAAAATCCTGACCATGGCAAGTTTAATAAGGTCGGCGGCAGTACCCTGAATTGGCGTATTCATGGCTGTGCGCTCGGCAAAGGCACGCCTAGTAGCGTTACTGCTGTTTATGTCCGGCAAGTAACGTCGCCTCTGCAGTAGGGTCGTGACGTAACCGACGCGCTTAGCCTGCAGAATGGTATCGTCAATAAATGCTCTCACCCCAGCATAGCGGCGAAAATAGTTTTCTATATACTCCCTCGCCACAGCGCGCGACACTTTAATGTCGCGCGATAACCCGTAATCGCTGATGCCATACACAATACCAAAGTTGACGGCCTTAGCGCGGTCGCGCATCTCACGCGTGACGTGCTCTGTGTTTACGCCAAACACTTCTGCCGCCGTGCGAGTATGAATGTCTTCTCCCAAAGCGAAGGCAGCCGTTAGAATAGGGTCCTTGGCTAGGTGGGCGAGGATGCGAAGCTCAATCTGTGAATAATCAGCGGCGAGTATATGTGTAAACCCTGGCGAGGGGCAGAACGCGCGCCTAATCATTCTCCCCTCGGCTAGCCGGATAGGGATATTCTGTAGATTTGGCTCGGTACTGCTTAGGCGCCCCGTCGCGGTAACGGTTTGGTTGTAGGTTGTATGCACTTTGCCACAAGTGTCGGTAGCTTCCTGTAACCCCACAAGGTATGTCGACTTTAGCTTGGACAAGGTCCTGTACAGAAGGATTTTCTGCACGATTTCATGCTTATCTGCTAAGCCCTCCAGAACTTCTACGTCAGTAGAGTACCCTGTTTTAGTTTTTTTGCCTGTAGGGAGCCCCAGCTTCTCGAATAAGATAAAGCCTAGCTGCTTAGGCGAGCCGATGTTAAAATCCCCGCCAGCCAGCGCATGTACTTCCTGCACTAGGCCGTGAATCCGCGCGCCGACATGCTGCTCCATCTCCTGCAGTACGCCAACATCAACTGCTACCCCTGTACGCTCCATCGCCAAGAGCACGCGCGCTAGGGGCAGTTCTACGTCGTAGTAGAGGGAGCGGAGGTTCTTCTCGTCTAGTTCCCGCGCTAAGCGGCAACTAAGCTCGACAAGAATGCCGGCTTCACTCTCTAAATCTAGCTCTCTCTCCCCTAGATTAAGGTATTGTTGTGCTAACACAGAGCAGGTGTAAGTCGCTTGGCCGGGGGTTAAGAGGTAAGCGGCAAGCTCAAGGTCAAACACGTTCGCGCCAAGACTTAAGCCGAGCGCACTAAGCTCACGTTCCGCCGACTTATACTCGCATACAACTTTGGTGATGGCGTCGTCCTCTAAATATAGTCGCAGCTCTGCGAGCGCCTCTGGGTCACTCGCTGCGACACGCCGTACGCGAGAGGCATCAGCAAGCAATAACTCGCCACTCGCAGCAGGCTTGAGCCCGATTCGCTTGCCTGCCTCTTCCGTGGTCGACTCGAGAAGAGCACTCTTTTCTGGCGCTGCTCCTAGGTCAATAGTCTCGCTCTCTAGCTTGCGCAGTAAGCTTGAGAGCTCTAGGTCGCGATAGAGCTTAGCTAGCCTCGCTTTGTCTTCTACCCGTAGCTTAAACTGCGAGAGATCAAAGCCAAGGTCTACATCCTTCACTATAGTCGCGAGGAACTTACTGAGGAAGGCGTCTTGTTTCCCTGCGACCAGTAGCTCTTTGAGTCTAGGCTTGGTGATGGCGTCAAGCCTCTCGTATACCCCCTCTACGCTCTCAAACTCGCCGATTAGGGCTAGGGCAGTCTTTTCTCCTATGCCTTTGACACCTTTAATGTTGTCGGACGAGTCTCCCATAAAGGCCTTTAGGTCGACAAGCTGCCGCGGCTTAAGACCATACTTGGCAATGACCTCGGCCTCACCCATGAGTTCCGTCTCGGTAACGCCTTTACGCGTAAGCATGACTTTTGTGCGCGGGCTGACTAGCTGCAGGCTGTCGCGATCGCTCGTCACAATGACGCTGTCAATGCCCGCTTCCTCAGCGTGTAGCGTCAGTGTGCCGATTACGTCATCCGCTTCGTGCCCGTCAACTTCAAAAAGGCTTATGCCGAAGGCTGCGAGCATCTCCTTGATGTAATCTACCTGCAGCCTGAGCTCTTCTGGCATGCGCTCACGCTGCGCCTTGTATTCGGCATAGCGTTCTAACCTAATGGTGGGCCTGCCCCTGTCAAACGCCGCAGCAATGTACTCCGGCTTATGCTGCTCGATGAGCTTATTAAGCATAAGCGCAAAGCCATAGACCGCGTTAGTGGGCCTGCCATCTTTGGTGGTAAGAGCCGCCTCAATAGCATAAAACGCCCTAAAAGCTAGGGCGTGACCGTCTAGAAGAAATAACCGCGGCACAAGCATCACCGTTCCCTTACATCGCTATAAGGGTAGTATACTATATGGAGCAGAAACTTGTCGCTTGTCGCCTGTGGCTTGTCCTACGTAGCTTGTGGCTTGTCGCTTGTCGCCTTTTGAAGCAGTTCGTGTTGACACTGTGCGTATGGAGTGATACTATTGGTGACAAAGGAGGTGCGCTTATGGTAGCTGCAAACTCAACAAATATCAATATCCGGGTGGATAGTGACGTAAAAAACAAGGCCCAAGATGTGTTTTCCGCTTTGGGGTTGGATATGACAAGCGCGATAAACATCTTTTTGAGGCAGGCCATCAGAAAAAACGGCATCCCCTTTGAGTTGGTGGCAGAAAAGCCTCTACCAAAGAAGATGCGTCAATTCGGCTCCATGAAAGGCAAAATATGGATGGCTGATGACTGGGATGCTCCCTTAGAGGATTCTAAGGAGTGTACGAAGTGAATCCTATCTGATAGTGGTCGCGCCGGCCTCGCGCCTCTTATACCACCAGTACACAACTCCGCTCCACAGCAAGAACACGCTGCTGCCGGCAAGTGAAGTTATCAGCCAAGGCCGTGAGTCTTCGCCTTCGGTTGCCAAGATTGTATCGTTGGGAGCCTGCTCGGTTGTGGCGAACACCTGCGCCTTGTCTTCCGCGGTAGCGCGGAACGTAGCATCCGCGTTTTCCACTTGGGGTGGTTCGCTAAGCTGCCGCGCAGGCAAGAGGCCGGGGACTAAGTTATAGCTAAGCACTGTTAGAGCAAGGGCGGCCGCTACCGGAGCGAGGCGGGGCACAAAGAAGCGCCAAGCCTTCTTGTTGCGCGAAGTCAGAGTGACTTCATTCATCACCTTATCCAACAGAATAGGCGGTACATCGACAGCTGACATGGACAGAAGTACATCCTTATCTTGGCGCAGCGCGGCAACGAGAGCGGCGCACTCACCGCACGCCTCAAGGTGGGGAGCAAGCAGAGGAGGCGTGTTACCGTCAAGAATGTCAGACAGATGCTCGCGTACTTGTGTGCAGTTCATAGTCCTACTTTCGCCTCCCTTCTGTCTGTATGGACGTAACCTCCGCTTAAATGTTCCGCGCACAACAGGTGTTCGCGCAAACTAAGGCGAGCGCGGTTGAGACGAGACTTAACAGTGCCTAGGTTAATGTTAAGCATCTCGGCGATTTCCTCGTACGAAAAGCCCTCTACATCTCGCAGCAGCAAAATATGCCTGTGCTCCGGTGAAATTGACCGCAAGGCCTGCTCTATCTCCCTGCGTCGTTCCGCCCACACCACCTGATCTTCCGGCTGCAAGGACTCCGGCCCACTAAATTCGAGGGGATGCTCGCCTTCTTCACCTGCGACAAAGGCATCTGTACTCATGACAACAAGCGGACGGCGACGCCGCTTGCGCAGCTCGTCCAAGACAATATTGTTTGTAATGCGATACAGCCAAGTGCTAAAGCTGCTGTCGCCTTTAAACGTCTTTAGCGAACGAAAGACGCGCAAGAAGCTCTCTTGCGCAATGTCTAGTGCGTCTTCGGGGTTACCGGTCATGCGCAACGCGAGGTTGTAGACCTTCGACTGGTAGCGCTCGACTATCTGGCGAAAAGCGTCGGTATCGCCTGCTAGGCTCCTTTGGACAAGCCATTGGTCTGTCTCTGCTGCGGGCACCCGGTCACACCCCTTTCGCCATGCATGGTTTTGACGCATGGATGAAAATTAAGTTCCATGCTTCATTATAGCATGTGGCACTTAGCACTTTGTGAATTTACTAGGAGGGGGACGCTTTTAACCACAGAGGCGCAGAGAACACAGAGAGGGCACTAACAGGCCTCTGTGCCCTCCGTGACTCTGTGGTGCAAAGTCCATCTTCCCCACTCAAGCATACGTGGCACTTCGCACTTTGCACTTAGCACTTCGTGGAGGAGGGGGACCCTTTTAACCACAGAGGCGCGGAGAACACAGAGAGGGCACTAACAGGCCTCTGTGCCCTCCGTGACTCTGTGGTGCAAAGTCCATCTTCCCCACTCAAGCATACGTGGCACTTCGCACTTTGCACTTAGCACTTCGTGGAGGAGGGGGACCCTTTTAACCACAGAGGCGCGGAGAACACAGAGAGGGCACTAACAGGCCTCTGTGCCCTCCGTGACTCTGTGGTGCAAAGTCCATCTTCCCCCTCACCGCTCGCTGCTCACAGTTAGAACTCCGCTGGCTAGGTCCCACGTTGCGCGTGGGGCGATGCGGCGAAGCTCTGGCAGGGCGAGAAAACTCTGCGTGCCAAGCATCTGGATGGCTAGGCGGTGTCCGCCAAGCAGCACTTGGCTCGGGGAGAGGGTGCTTAGGGCAAGGCCTAACCCGCGCGCGAGGTCGTCTGCGTTTACTAGTGGGCCAAGCTCAGGGTGGACAAACACGCTGTTGAAAGATACGGTGCTGCCGTTAACAACGAGCCGTGTCACTGACAGCTGCACGGCGTTTTGGAGTTCGTCGTAGAAGTACCCGCGACCTGTGATAGCGGCGATAAGGCTGCCACGCAAGAATATCTGCTGATTATAGAACACTGCATCTCTTGGCGTAAGCGGCAGGCCGCCCAAGAAAGCTTCGCCCCCTGCTTCCGTGTATGTCACACCAAGAAGTCGCTCCACGATGGGTAACGGCAGGAACAACTCGTTGTCGCTCCTTAGCGCACCCACTGCCACTATCTGCCCGTTGTTTTCCACCCGCGGGTAATGGCTTAAAACAAACGAACCTGCAAAGGGCTCGCGTAGGCTTAGGCGAAGCCAGCTAGGCACAGAGGCACCGATTTGCGACGCCGCCTCGTCCACATGACTCGCCTTATCTCGCATACGCCCATAGACGTCGTGAAAGACTTCGATAAACGGCGCACCTGTTATCATGTCGCTCCGCTTGACTACCGGCTCATACAGAATGGTGACGGGTATGCGCACGCCGTTTGGCAACATATCAAAGAGCCTTTCCACATCGCGATTGTGCATACGCATACAGCCGAGTGAGACGGAAGTCCCTATAGAAGCGGGAGCGTTTGTGCCGTGGACGCCATAGCCGTCGTGCCTATGCACTACGATAGTCATCCCCGGCACTATGCGTGTCGTAGCAGGCAGGCTGTTCCATCTGCGGAGAGTAGCGGCGGTAGTGCGGTGTTGCCGCGCTAACGACTCCCAGGTTTCGTTGCCCCGCAGCGTAATGCTGTCGATAGTCATTAACCCTAGCCAGCGCGTGCCCAGCGGATTGGCCGGCCCTGCAGCCATTACTTGACCCGTTATTGGACTCCGCCATGCCGGGTGCTTTGCTCGGGAGAAAATCTCAAAGCGCCGCGTAGGCGATGACACCGGCGTAGGCGTAGTCACCCTGCCAATGGAAATGGCGTAGCTGGCCACTAGCTCCTGACCGACAAAATGCCGCAGTCTAAACTCCGGCAGGTTAATAACTATGGAATGGCTGCCTTCATTACGGGCCGAGGCAGGCACAACAAACAAACTGCAACCGACGACTAAGGCAACAGCCAACACCTGACGCAAAAACCGCATTATTGCGCTCCTTTCTTAAGCCACATTAGTATATGCAGAAACGTGCGGCGCTAAGAAAAGACATAGAAATGCAATACAAAATGCGTTGCTTTCGCTCGCCCATTCCTGTATAGTTGTCCACATCATGAATATATATTCATAGCGACGGTGCGATGCGCGGACGGTCAGCACCTGTCGCCGGCCGGACATACCTGACTTGCGACAATTTTTGTGCGAAATGCAGGATTTGCGGTTGCGAGAATAGTATATTACATGAAGAAGTATTGCTTCTTGGCATTCGACATCATTAAGGAGGGAAATGAATGGTAAGAAAATGTCTAGTTGTTCTGGCGGCAGTGTCGCTCCTAGTCGCAGGTTTTTATGGCTTGGGGCCCACAGCTACGGCGTCGCCTAGAATTGCCGTCAACATTAACGGCCGACCCCTAGTAACCGACGTCGCCCCCGCCATCGTAAACGGGCGCACATTAGTGCCCTTCCGTGCCATTTTTGAGGCTCTCGGAGCCAGAGTAGAATGGGACGAAGCTACTAGCACTGTGCGCGGCACCAGAGGACAGACCACCGTCAGGCTGACCCTCGGGCAGCGGATGGCCTTTGTCAACGGCGCACCATTACCTATCGATGTAGCGCCGCAAATCCTTAACGGCCGCACCATGGTACCGGGCCGCTTCGTGGCCGAGACCCTAGAAGGCAAGGTAGACTGGATTGCAGCCACTAACACCGTGTCCATCACTACCCCGATCGAGCCTGCCGTCGGCGGTGAAATCGTGTTTGGCTTGGGCGGCGACCCGACGACGCTAAACCCAATCCTTAGCACCGATGCCGGATCAAATACCGTCATCGGCATGATTCACAACGGCTTGGTGCGCACAAACGAGCGCCTTGAGTTTATGGGTGACCTGGCGGAAGACTGGATTGTCAGCCCCGACAACTTGACCCTAACTTTCTTTATGCGCCGCGGCGTGCAGTGGCACGACGGTCGCCCCTTTACCGCCCACGATGTTAAGTTCACCTACGACACAATCATGCACCCCGATTACACCGGCGTGCGCAGGCGGGACTTCCGCGCGGTGCGCGAAATTACCGCACCGAACGACCACACTTTGGTTATTCGGCTTAGCCAAGTAGACGCCGCGTTTATCTCGAAGCTGACTATCGGCATTATCCCCCGCCACATCTTTAGCGGCACTCCGGTAGCACAGCTGCGCGAGCATCCTCGCAGTCGCTCTCCGATTGGTACGGGGCCATACTTCTTTAGGCAGTGGATCCCCGGGCAGTTCGTAGTGCTCGAGCGCAACCCCAACTACTTCTGGGCAGGCAACGAGCCCTACATAGAGCGCATTCGCTACCGCATTATTCACGACACACAAGCTATGCTGGTGGCGCTTGAAGCCGGGCAAATCGACTGGATGGGCAACATTCCCGTAGACGACATCGAGCGCGTGCGCACGCAGCACGCGGCACGGCTGCAGTTTAGGGAACTAAGACAGCATGGCTATTGGTATATCGGCATGAAGCAGGATCACCCCATCTTTAAGGATGTGCGCGTCCGGCATGCCATGAAGTACGCACTTGATCGTCCGGGCATGGTACAGACCCTCTTTAAGGGGTACGGCACCGTCATTAACGCTGACCAACCCCCAACCTCCTGGGCGCATAACCCTAACGTCTACAATTACCCGCATAATCGCCAAAAGGCCATCGACCTCCTGGTGCAGGCCGGATGGAACAGGGTAGGAGCAGACGGCATACGCATGAACGCTCAAGGCCAGCGCCTAGCGTTTAACCTCATCAGCGCCTCCGGCGACCAAACCCGTACCGAAATGTTAGCCATTATCCGCAACCAGTGGCGCGCGGTCGGGATTGACATGAACATTGAGCTTTTTGAAGTCTCCGTGTACTTCGGCAAGCTCGACGCCGGTGAATTCGAGATTTACCAGTGGGGTTGGAACCTTAGCCTAGACCCGGATAACTTCATCTTCTTCCACTCTAGCTCTGGTTTTAATGCCGAGGGCGTCCTCATGGGCTTTAACGACGTCGGCTACAACAACCCGCAAGTTGACCGCCTCATTGAACAAGCCCGCGGTACCTTCGACCAAGAGCGGCGCCGTCAGCTCTATTGGGAAATCTCCTCGATCCTCAACCGCGACCTCCCATACATCTTCCTCTACAACCGCAACCAAGTAGCAGCCCATCACAGGCGCATCCAAGGGATAGTGTGGTCTCATATCGGCAC
>JAGXRZ010000028.1 GCA_018335585.1 Selenomonadales bacterium | reverse complement strand
CCTACTTGCGGCACACAAGTAGGGCGCTTTTTTCAAACTGAAAGCCATTCCCGCAGTCGTAGTTCATGATTCACGATTCACGATTCACGATTCATGATTGCTCCTCCCCAAGCGACAAGCGACAAGGGACAAGCGACAATCCGCAAGCGACACCCACAAAAGGAGGTCCTATGCGCAGACAAAACGAGAGAGGCCAAGCGCTAGTAGAACTGGCTCTCGTGTTGCCGATTCTGCTGTTGGTGCTTATGGGCATAGTGGACTTCGGGCGCGTCTTTCACGGGCACTTGGCGGTTACGTCAGCTTCGCGCCAAGCCGCACGCGAGGCAAGCCTTGGGCGCACAGACGCGGAAATCATAAGCGTGGCGAGAAACGCGGCATCTCCGTTACCGCCGGGACAGATAGCAGTTACGGTGACTCCTGCCTTTTCGGCGCGTCAAGCCGGCACTTCCATAGAAGTTACAGTTACCTATTCCCTGCAGATTATTACGCCGCTTATCCAGCCGTTTTTCCCAAATCCCTATGTAGTCATAGCAAGGGCGGTGACAAGGCGCGAATGAAAAAAGAGCGAGAACGCGGCGGGGTGGCCGTAATTGTGCTTGGGGCAATGGTCGCGGCCCTTGGCTTTGGCGCAGTAGTAATAGACGGTGGCATGTTGTACCACACGCAGGCACGCCTGCAGAGCGCGGCCGATGTCGCCGCACTCGCAGGTGCACGCGTGCTGCCGAGTCAAGGAGCGACCGCAGCCATCGCACTGGCGACAGCCGTGGCCGTGGAAAATGGGCTCAGCGCCAGCGAGTTCACGGTAACGGTGGACTTAGCCACGCAGTCGGTGGCGGTCAATGCACGCCGCACGGTGAATCTAGGCTTGGCTCGTGTCTTAAATCGCCCCCAGGCCGAAGTTAGCGCGTCTGCCGCAGCTGCGGCGCAGTCGGTTTCGGCACTGCGCGGAGCCGCGCCTCTAGGCGTAGTTTGGCGCGACTTTGTCTTTGGGCAAGTCTACGACCTTAAGGTAGGTGGGGGCAGCGGGGAGCAAGGTTGGTACGGGGCGCTAGACCTTGGTGTGCGAGGTGGGGGCGCCTCGGAATATCGCGATGACTTAACGTATGGGTGGGAAGGTGTGCTGAGGGTAGGCGACGAAGTGCCGCTTAAGAAGGGCAATATGTCCGGGCCGACAGAACAGGCTATCCGCGACCGCCTAGCCATGTGTACCCACGTGCCGAGCTGCACTTTCACCAGATTTGTGCCCAATTGCCCTAGATTGCTGCTTGTTCCGGTGGTTACTCCACCCGACGACAAAGAGGTGGAAGTCCTCGGATTCGCCGGGTTTTTCATTGAAGGCTTGCCGCGCAGTGGCAACCAAAGCTTTATCCGCGGGCGTTTCGTGCAGTTTGTCGTCGAGGGCGAGGCCGGTACAGCCGGCTCATACGGGGCAAGGACATTTAACCTCATAAGGTAAGAACAGGCAGACTGTGCGAAAAGCCTGCCTCGGGTGTAGGGACGTGCCTATGGCACGTCCGCGGACGTGCGAAACGCACGTCCCTACAATACCTTTGTCGCCCGCTGGTTTCTATCAGCAAGGGGTCGCCAGGTTTTCGCACACCCTGCCGTCCCTCATCGACACTCCCCGTTCCTTCTTCGAAAGGAGGTTCAACATGGATAGCACAAGCAAGAAGCTATTGCTTTTGGCCTTAGTCCTGGCGTTAGCCGCAGGGCTGGGGGTGTATTACTTTTTTGCCGGGTTGGAAAGAAAAGCGCTAGTCGAACATACGGAAGAAGTGGTTGTGGCCACGGTTAACATACCGGCGCGCACTACCGTGCGTGGGCCGATGGTTACGGTGGTGCGGGTGCCAAGAGGCAGCCGCCACCTATCTGCAACAGACAGTCTCGGCAACGTAATCGGGCGCGTAACGACTGCGCCAATTATTGCCGGCGAACAGGTGTTGCTCGCACGCTTGCACGGCAGCGGCCAAGACAGCGGCCTAGCATTTGAAATTGCCGCAGGCTATCGCGCGCTGAGCGTGCACATCAATGAGCGCATAGCCGTGGCGTATCTGGTGCGCCCCGGCGACTCGGTCGATGTAACGGTGTCTTACGAGCCCGCTACACCGCAGGGCGAGCACCAATCCGTGATTATGCTGCAGAACATTCTGGTCGTGGCCATCGGCAGCGAAACGCGACACGGCGCGCCAGCCCCCGCTGACGCCAAGACTATAACGCTAGCCGTAACACCCGAGCAAGCCGAGCGCCTAGTGTGGGCCGAAGACCACGGGAGTATTAGGCTCTTGCTGCGCCCGGTTACAGATAACCGCCACATCACAACTAACGGTGCGAACTCTCGCACGGTGGCAGGTCCGCGATGATGAAGCACACAGGGCTTACGGTGCTCATTGTCGATGATGCGCCCGACACCCGCCATAATGTGCGGCGGTTGCTTGGGTTAACACTTGGTGTAGATGTAGTAGGCGAGGCTGCTAACGCTGAGGATGCCATAAAGAAGATAGGACAGCTTTCGCCGCAAATTGTACTTATGGATGTCAATATGCCTGGTATTGATGGAATTACGGCCACGGCGCGCATCACATCAACTTACCCCGATACGATCGTTATCGTCATGTCTGTGCAGGGGGAAACGGAGTATTTGCGCAGAGCCATGATCGCCGGTGCCAAGGATTATCTAGTCAAGCCGTTTGGCGCAGACGAGTTAGCGGACTGCATTCAAAAGGCTTGGGAACGGGAGAGCGTACGCCGCGCCAAGGTCCCCGTTGGGCATGGCAGCAAACCGGACGGTCAGGTTATAGCTGTGTTTAGTCCCAAAGGAGGGGTAGGTAAGACCACGCTGGCTGTCAATTTGGCAGCGGTGTTGGCCACGGAACGCAAGGCCAAAGTGTGTGTCGTAGACTTGTCTCTGCAATTTGGCGACGTATGTGTGTTTCTCGGGTTAGTGCCGCGCCGCACGCTAAGCGACCTCGTCAGCGAGAGCACCCTCGAGGCCAAGGTAATGGAGCCCTATTTTATGCAGCATCCCTCCGGCGTAAAGGTTCTCCCTGCGCCTATCAGCCCGGAATACGCGGAGTATGTGGTGCCGGACCACATTGTGCGTATCTTGGCCGTGTGTCGTACCCTCTTTGATTATGTAATCGTGGATATGGCCGCTTCGTTTGCCGACACCGCGCTAGCGACCTTAGATGCAGCCGACAAAGTCCTGCTCTTAGGCAACATGGATATGGCCTCGCTAAAGAACATGAAAATCTCCTTAGAGCTTATGCAACGACTAGGCTACAGCCGGGAAAAGGTCTTCCTTATTCTTAATCAGGCGGGGTACGACTACGGCATTCGCTTTGGCGACCTCGAGGCCGCGCTTTCGCGCAAAGTAGACTTCTACATTCACCACGACGATATCCCCGCCATGCTCTCTGCTAATCGCGGTACGCCGATTGCGCTAGACCAACCGGACAGCAAATTAGCAAAGCGCTATCGCGAACTCGTCAATGAGCACATCGCGCCAAAACAGCGAGGGGAGGAAGCGGTTAGCCTCTGGCGGCGCCGCCAAGCGAAGTAATGTCACTGTTAAAGCGTCTAGAGAGCGGTGCCGAGCGACCGACGGCTCAAACCGGTGGCAAACGGGGCGTCGCCGTCCTGCCTAACGACCCTGAGCGCGCTTTGCTTACGACCATTCATCAGGCGATTGTGCGTGAGGTCAAGCCGGAGCTCCTGCGTGATGCAGAGCAAGAGATTGAGCTCAAGGCGAGTATTGCCGAAATCACCGAGCGGTGTTTGGGCGAAAGCGGGCTAGTGATGAGCCGGCAAGACCGTTTGCGCATCGTACAAAGGCTTACCGACGAAATCACCGGGTTTGGCCCCATTACCGCACTGCTCAATGATGACGAGGTCAGCGAAATAATGGTCAACAGCGCGCGGCAGGTCTTCGTGGAGCGCAAGGGAAGGCTCGAAGCTTGCGACGTCGCCTTTCGCGACGATGCGCACGTTATTCAGGTCATCGAAAAAATCGTGGCTCCGCTCGGGCGACGCATCGACGAGAGCTCGCCGATGGTCGATGCGCGACTCCCAGACGGCTCGCGCGTTAACGCCATCATCCCGCCGTTAGCTTTGCGGGGGCCTGCGTTAACCATTCGCAAATTTAGCCGCGACCCCCTGACAATCGATTCGTTGATTGGCTTTGGCACGCTTAGTCCAAGCATGGCCAAGTTTCTTGAGGCTTGCGTCTTAGGCCGGCTTAACATCGTAGTATCGGGCGGCACTGGCAGCGGCAAGACCACGACGCTAAACTGCCTTTCGTCCTTTATTCCCCCGGATGAGCGCATCGTGACAATTGAAGATGCCGCGGAGCTACAGCTAAAGCAGGAACATGTCGTGACTTTGGAGGCGCGGCCGCCAAATATTGAGGGCAAAGGCGCGGTCAGCATCAGGGACTTAGTGCGTAACTCCCTGCGCATGCGCCCAAACCGCGTGGTTATTGGCGAAGTGCGAGGCGGCGAAGCACTAGACATGCTGCAGGCTATGAACACAGGGCACGACGGCTCGCTTACGACCGGGCATGCTAACACCCCGCGCGATATGCTGTCGCGCTTAGAGACTATGGTCTTAATGGCGGGGATGGATTTGCCCGTGCGCGCCATTCGCGAACAGATAGCCTCGGCCATAGACGTAATCGTACAGCAAAGCCGCTTTCGCGACGGCAGCCGCAAGGTTACTCATATCTGCGAGGTAGTGGGCATGGAAGGAGATATCATTACCCTGCAGGACATTTTCCTCTATACACAGGACGGTAAAGACGCCGCGGGTCGCGTCGCGGGTGAGTTTAAGCCTACCGGGATCAGGCCCAATTTCGCCAAGAAACTGCTGGAGTCGGGCATCGGGTTGCCGGCAGACTTGTTTTTGCCGCGGGGGGGATAAGTGTGACTGCGTTTATTGCTTTGTTGGTATCGGCTGTCCTCGGGCTCATCTTAGTGGCGGCGGTGCGTGTTTGGCACAACCGACGCCACCGCGTAAGTCTGCGTCTGCGCGGCTACAGCCTTGAGGGACGCACCGAAAGGCCAGGCATGAGCAAGCCTCGCGGTAGGGCACTTATGTCGCGCATTTTTTTGACGCGCTTCGCGTTGCGGCAACTGGCGCTGCGCTACGCGCCCATACTTGAGCGGGCGGGCATTCCCTTGCGCGGCGAAGAGATGGCCGGGGCAATTGGCTTAAGCACGTGTTTGGGGCTAGCGTTAGGAGTAGCGCTCGCGGGAGCGCTAGGCGGGTTGCTCGGGGGAATTATTGGCTATTTGGTGCCGGGCTATATGTTGCAGATGCACCTTAGCAAGCGCTTGCGCGCCGCGGAAGAGCAACTAGGGGACTTCTTAGCCTTTGCCGCTAACGCTATGCGCGCGGGCAACAGCCTGATGCAGGCCATGGAGCTGGCGGGGCGAGACCTCGCGCCGCCGATCAGTACCGAAATGCGGCGCACCTTGCGCGAAATAAGCCTCGGCGTAAATATGGACGACGCTTGGCAAAGTCTAGTGACGCGCCTGCCGAGCGGCGATATGGACCTCGTGGCCACCGCCGTGCTTATTCAGCGGCAGGTCGGCGGCGACCTCGCCGGCGTTCTCGACAACATAGCCAGCACGATTCGCGAGCGACAGCGCATGAAGGCTCAAGTGCGAACGTTGACGGCGCAGGGCAGGCTGTCGGGCATTGTTATTGCCATGCTGCCTTTTGGGCTGTTTGGCATGTTTA
This sequence comes from Selenomonadales bacterium, assembly GCA_018335585.1. Taxonomy (NCBI): domain Bacteria; kingdom Bacillati; phylum Bacillota; class Negativicutes; order Selenomonadales; species Selenomonadales bacterium. The sequence continues at coordinate 7,596 of JAGXRZ010000028.1, read as the reverse complement.
GCGTTATCAACCCTAGTTATGTGCGTTTGCTGTGGACGGAACCGCTCGGGCTAATGATGCTTGCTATGGGGATAGTCTCGCAGGTTATTGGCATGGTCGTCATCAGCCGTATTATTCGCATTGACGTGTAGGAGTGAGACTATGGCCTTACAGCTATCGCTCTTAGTTGCGTTACTTATCTTCGCCGTGGGCCTGCTCGCCCTAAGCTACTTGTTTCAGGCACGCTTGCGTGTGGAAAGGCGTCTCCTGGCAGTGACGGAGCTTAGGTTAGAGCGTGTACAGGAAGGCGAAGCCTCGCCGCTGCAACGGCCGCTCTACGAGCGCATTGTAGCGCCCCTTCTACAGGCGGTGGGGAAGATGCTGCAGTCATGGGCGCCGCAGGCGCTGCGAACTGCGCTGGCTAGACGGGTGCGCGCTGCCGGGCTTGAGATTACGGCGGAGCAGTTCGCGGGGTGGTACATGGTGGCAGGCGCCTGCGGAGCATGCCTCTTTGCGTTCGTGGCCTGGCTGCGTGCAGAGTCTACGCTAACCGTGCTAGCCGCGAGTTTCGCAGGGGGGGTAGTGAGTGCCGGCCTGCCGGAGCTCGTGCTCAGGCAACGTCAGGCAGAGCGGCACACGCGTATCGTGCGCGCCTTGCCGGATGTCTTAGATCTGTTGACGGTCAGCGTAAACGCAGGCCTAGGGTTTGACAGCGCACTTATGAAAGTCACCGAAAAGATGAAGGGCCCGCTGCCGTCTGAGCTAGGGCAAGTTCTGCACGAGATAAAAATGGGTGTCGCCCGCCGCGATGCGCTTAAGGCTCTAGCAGATAGGACCGGCGTAGAGGAGCTGCGCGCGTTTGTCAGCACCATTATTCAGGCCGACCAGCTCGGTGTCAGCATCAGCAAAGTTCTGAAGTTGCAGTCGGAGAGTCTTAGGCAGAGGCGGAGACAGCGTGCCGAGGAAATGGCCCTCAAAGCGCCCATAAAAATGCTTTTCCCGCTCGTCTTCTTTATTTTCCCCACTCTGTTTATTGTGCTACTCGGCCCGGCACTCCTGCAGATGCTTGCCGGGCTAACCGGGATGTGAGAGTTATGGCGCGAGCGCAGGGACCGACGACGCACCACCTTACCGTCAAGCGAGCTGGTACTTTCTTAGCGCGTCTCGTTGGGCTTATGTTTCGCGCCGGCATGGCCCCGCTCGGGGGGCTCTTACTTACGCCTTGCCGCAGCGTACACACCTGCTTTATGCGCTTTCCACTCGACGTAGTCTTTCTCGATGCAGATTTTCGCGTGGTGGGGGTAGTCTTGCACTTAGCGCCTTGGCGTTTTACCGGGCACAACCCGCAGGCTCACCACGCGTTAGAGCTAAGTGTCGGGGAAGTTGCACGTCTCGGCATTCGGCTCGGAGACACGCTGCATTTGCAGGATTCCTCGTCTTAATGGCGAATCCTTCGCTAGCCGCATTTGCGGCCTTAGGAGGATGTGTATGCAGCAGAACGCACAGGTTAGCTCATGGGGAATTCTCGCCAACTACACGTATCTAGTGACCATCGGCACGTTAATGTCGCTCACGGCCGGGACAATTAACGGCATTGCCACGAATGCCATTGTCTTTGACAGAGTGTCGCATCTGACCGGACGCGTCAATAACATGATACGGGATTTAGTGACTAACCCCGCGCATGGCCTTTTGGTCGTAGGGATAGTCTACATCTTTGTTATGGGAACCTTTTTGGGCGGCAAGCTATTGCCACGCCTCGGTCTTACGCGGAGTCTATTGGTTCCCGTGATTCCACTGGCCTGTGTCTGCTTGTTGCTCTACGTCTCACGGGTAACAGCTACGCCCAAAGACCTGTACTTCCCTGTGCGTTACCTGATGGCTTATCTCTTAGCTTTAGCTATGGGTTTGCAGAACTCGGTAACCAGCCAGACGGCGCTCGGGCGCACTACGCATTTTACCGGCGACCTCACCGACATGGGACTGGCCTTTGCCCATAACAAGTGGCGGCAGGCGGGCTACATTTTCGCCAAACATTTAGGCTTTGCCTGCGGGGGTTTTTCCGGCTTCGTGCTTAGCCGTACAGTGGCGGAATACATCGGCATTGCCGTAGCTACAGGGTTTTTCGTCGCACTCGTGCTCGCTGCCGCGCGGCTGTCGTCTGTCGGCGCAGAGCACTAAGTAGAGATGGCCGTTGTTATAATCGAGGGCGTAGTGGCCACCGGCAAGACTCTCCTCGTTAAAGCTATAGAGGAAACTCCCTTTTGGCAAGAGCGGCCGACTAAAGTAATGCTTTCCGAGCACTATACGGAGCGCGTCTTAGAGCTGACCTCGCCTAGTGTTTTAGATAGACAGGCGCTGCTTACAGAACACTTAGGCCTAGCTCGCCAACTGCATAAGCGCTATGCAGGCTCGCGCTTTAGGGGCAACCGCGCCGTCGAACCGCTAGTGATTATTGAGCGTTTTCATCTAACCCATGCGGCACAGGTCGGCGATTTTGCGCCTTTTTTGGACATTGACGCTGCTCTGTGCGAACTTGGGGCAAGGCTAATACTATTGCATCACCCGCCGGAGTCACTTCTTAAGAACATACTTGCGACTATACCGGAGCGCCCGCCGATGTGGGCAAGATGGCTGCGCTCACTTGGCAACGAGCAAGAGATAGAGTCCTACTTTTCGCGCTTGCAGGACAGCTGCCTAGCCTACTACGAGCAGAGTCGTTTGCTCAAACAGCAATACCGCGCTTACAGCCTAACTCCCGCACAGCTTGCTGACGCCATTTTGGGATTGTGACTTGCGTGACTTATCATAATGCAGAGGTCCTTCGGGCACACTTCTCTTGTAGCAAAAACAAGGAGGGACCTAGCTTGCAGTTGACACAAAAAGAGCGCATGTATCTCACCGACGCCAAACATCACGAAGAGCTGTGTATCGCCAAGTACAACCACTACACCGAGGCAGTTTCCGACCCGGAACTAAAGCAGATCTTTAAGCGCGCCGGGCAACAGGAAACCAATCACCTTCACACCGTGCAGCAAATACTCCAGGGTCGCATTCCGGACATGACTTCGCAGACAACGCAGGCGCAACAGACGACCACAGGCGGCGGTTCAACGCGCGCCGGTCAGGGTGGTTCGATGACGCAACGCTTGAGCGGTATGGGCAGTACAGGGAACACCGATGCGACGACCATGGTGGCGAGCCATACCCAGTACACCGGCCAGGGCGGCCTCTCCGAAGAGCAAATCTGTAACGACCTGCTGACTACTGAGAAGGCAGTTTCCGACATGTACGACAGCGCCGTCTTTGAGTCAAGCAATCAGCAGCTGCGGCAGACCCTGAACCACATCCAGAAAGAAGAGCAAGACCACGCCTTTGCTATCTTCCAGTTCATGCAGAAAAAAGGCTGGTATCAGACGCAGTAGGGGAGCGAGGCGAGGGCGCGTGCTTCGTGCTCCGTGCTTCGTGCTCCGTGCTCCGTGCTCAGTGCCCAGTGCCTAGTGCCCAGTAGAGTGGTGTCGTGGCGGGCAACTTACGGCTCACGGCTCACAGCCGAAGGCCACCCCCGTGTCTGCAGTACATGATTCATGATTCGCGATTCATGATTTCCCACGGCTCACAGCTCACAACATGCGGCTTGCACATCCCACTGCCACATGCTATGATGAGGCAAAGTTTTGATGCAACTTCTGTGATGAGGACCTGCTGCGCGATTGATTGCCGCCACAGAGAGCCGGGGGTAGGTGCGACCCGGCGGTGGGCGTCGTGCGGATATCACCTCTAAGAAGGTTCCGTTGGCGGCGTTAACGCATAGAGTTGGGCCTCGTATGGGGCCAACAAGGATGGTACCGCGGGCAACCCTCGTTCCTTATGGAGCGGGGGTTTTTTGCGCGTGCTCCGTGCTCCGTGCTCAGTGCCCAGTAGAGCGCTCTCGCAACGGGCTGACGGCTTACGGCACACAGTCCGCTCCCCTCACGCCTCAAGCCTCACGCCTCAAGCCTGGCGGCTGGCGGGCGGTGGCACTCCCCAAGCCACAAGCGACAAGCGACAAGCAACACCCCCACAAAGGAGGTCCCCCATGTTTAAGAAAGTACCGAGCAAAGTAGATTTTCCGGCGATGGAAGAGAGCATCCTCGAGTTTTGGCGGCAGGAAAAAGTGTTTGAAAAGACTCAGGCCAGGCGCGAAGACAGCCCGCGTTATGTGTTCTACGAGGGGCCGCCTACGGCTAACGGTTTGCCGCATATCGGGCACGCCATGGCCCGCTCTATGAAGGATCTTATTCCTCGCTACAAGACTATGGACGGCTACTTAGTGCGCCGCAAAGCAGGGTGGGATACACACGGTCTGCCGGTAGAGCTTGAAGTCGAGAAAGAGCTAGGCATCAAAGGTAAGCCCGATATCGAGGCCTATGGCGTCACGGCCTTTATTGAGGCGTGTCGCGCCAGCGTGTTTAAGTACGAACAGGAGTGGCAAAAGCTTACCGAGCGCCTAGGTTTTTGGTTGGATATGGATAACCCCTATGTCACGTACAAAAATGAGTACATCGAGTCGGTGTGGTGGTCGCTGCGCCAAGCGTGGGATAAGGGGCTACTCTATCAAGGGTTTAAGGTGCTGCCGTATTGCTCGCGCTGTGGCACGTCGCTCTCGAGCCATGAAGTAGCACAAGGCTACGAAGAAGTTGAAGACCCTTCGGTTTTTGTGCGCTTTCCGCTGGCAGACGTCGCGGGAAGGTCGTTCCTCGTCTGGACTACTACTCCGTGGACACTGCCAAGTAACGTTATGTTAGTAGTGGGGGCCGACATTGAATATGTACTGGTAAAGCACCGCGGCGAAGAGCTCATTTTAGCAAAGAATTGTCTGGCAGTGCTGCAAGGAGAGTACGAGGTCGTAGAGACTTTTTCCGGCAAGGAGCTTGTCGGCACTAAGTACCGTCCTCCTTACGCCTTGCCAAGCTTAAAGGGCTACGAAGTGCACTATGTGGTAGCCGGCGATTTCGTTACTACCACCGACGGTACAGGCATTGTCCACGCCGCACCCGCATTTGGCGAAGATGACAGCCGCTTGGCGAGCCAGCTTAATTTGCCGACAGTAAATCCGGTTGACGCGTCCGGCCGCTTTACCGGCGACGTCGGCGAATGGCAGGGGCTATTTGTTAAGGACGCCGACCCCCATATCATTAAGTACCTTGAGGAACAAGGCCTGCTTTATGATGCCGGGCGTTGCACCCACAACTATCCCTTCTGCTGGCGCTGCGACACTCCGCTCCTTTACTACGCCAGAAGCTCGTGGTTTATCCGCATGACCGCGCTTAAAGAGCAAATGCTCGCCAATAACAACACCATCAACTGGTTCCCCGAGCATCTGCGAGCCGGGCGCTTCGGCAACTTCCTTGAGAACATCGTGGACTGGGCCATCAGTCGCGAGCGTTATTGGGGCACCCCGTTGCCTATTTGGCGCTGTGAGTGCGGCTACGACCACTGCGTCGGGAGCCTCGAGGAGCTGCGCAGCCTCGCGCTTAACTTACCGGATGAGCTGGACTTACACAGGCCCTACATCGACGATGTGCTTCTTTCGTGCGCGAAGTGCGGCGGGCAAATGAAGCGTGTCGGCGAAGTGCTCGACTGCTGGTACGACTCCGGCAGCATGCCCTTTGCGCAGTGGCACTATCCCTTCGAGAACCAAACGCTGTTCGAAGAGAGCTTCCCCGCGGACTATATCTGCGAAGGCATCGACCAAACGCGCGGCTGGTTCTATACCTTGCTCGCCATCTCTACGTTCACTTTTGGGCGCTCGCCATATCTTAACGTCGTTTCGACCGAAATGGGCTTAGATGAACACGGCAAGAAGATGAGCAAGTCGCGCGGTAACCGCTTTGACCCTTGGGACGCCTTTAAGGTTGTCGGGGCGGATGGCCTCAGGTGGTTTATCTATACGGTCAACCCGCCCTGGTACACCAAGCGCTTCTCTATGGAGGCCATGCAGGAGCACCAAAGGCGCGTCTTAGGTACGCTTTGGAACGTCTACTCCTTCTTTGTGCTCTACGCCAATATTGACGGCTTCGACCCCAAAGACGCAGACATTCCTGCTTACGAACGCCCGCTTATTGACCGCTGGCTTTTGGCCAAGCTCAACAACACAATCAAGGAAGTGCGCGCAGGCTTAGATGTCTTTAACAGCATGACCGCTACGCGTGCTATCGACGAGTTTGTGGATGAGCTAAGCAACTGGTACGTGCGCCGCAACCGCCGCCGCTTCTGGAAAGGCGCGATGGATGCGGACAAGGCCGCCGCCTATCTCACTCTTTACGAGACGCTAGTGACATTGACCAAGCTAATGGCGCCCTTTACCCCGTTTGTCAGTGAAGAGCTTTACCAGAACCTAGTTGTCACTGTAGACCACGAGGCGCCCGCCAGTGTTCATATGCAGAGCTACCCCGTAGCTGACGAAACGATGATCGATGCCGTGTTAGTAGCAGAAATGTCGCTCGCGCGCGATATCGTCTCGCTTGGGCGCGCGGTGCGGAGCCACGCCAATGTAAAGGTGCGCCAACCGGTAGGGAAGCTTTATTTCGTTAAGCCGGGTGTAGCGCCGCTTAGGGGCGAAATCTTAGCCCTTGTTCAAGATGAACTTAACGTCAAGGCAGTGTCTGCGGCAGAGGATACGACTCGCTTTGTAACCTACAGCGTAAAACCAAACTTCCGTTTGCTTGGCCCGCGTTTCGGCCAGAATGTGCAAAGGCTTGCTAAGCTGCTTGCAGGCGTTGACCAGGTTGTCTTAGCTGAGGCGGTGACGCAAGGCAGGCCCCTAGAGGTCTTGCTAGATGGTCAGCCGGTGAGGCTAGAGCAAACGGAATTAGATATCCGCGCGCAGGAGCGCGCAGGGTTCCAAGCCGAATCCTTAGCCGGCCTAACCGTGATTATGGACCTTACGCTTACGCCGGAACTAGTCGAAGAAGGCTTAGTGCGCGAGTTAGTGAGCAAGCTGCAGGCCATGCGCAAGGACGCAGGTTTTGAGGTAGACGACAAAATCGTGCTGTCGCTTAGCGGCGACCTTAACGTCACTGCTGCGGTCGACAAATGGTGTGCGTATGTGCAGGATGAAGTTCTTGCGACGCACATAACTAGCGAGCCGCTCGCAGATGCGTTCACGCGCATGTTGGAAGTTAACGGCCACGAAGTTGAAGCGTCTGTTAAGAAGCAGGTAACCACCTAACCAGACTGGCAAGTTGCAACTTTCAGACAGGATGGGTATACTAGAGGTGTCCTTATAGTTTGTCCAATACCGAAAGCGGGGGTGATTCATGCAGGAACTGAAGTAGCGGCGCGCAGAAGTCGACAGTTTCAACAAGTGAAAGGAGAGGCAACGTGGAACAACTAATGGCGTTTAACAACTGGCTGAACGGCATCGTATGGGGACCTCCGATTCTAGTGTTGATTGTCGGAACAGGCATCTACCTGACGCTTAAGGTGAACTTCCTCCAAGTAACGCATATCGGCTTTGCACTTAAAAATACTATTATGAAGGTGTTCGAGAAACAGGAGACCTCCGCGACCGAAATTACACCCTTCCAGGCGCTGTCTACCGCTGTGGCGGCAACCGTCGGCGTAGGTAACATC
>JAGXRZ010000027.1 GCA_018335585.1 Selenomonadales bacterium | reverse complement strand
GCGCCCTTAGTGCGGACAGCGTGTTTGGCTTGGAATATTGTGCGGAAGTAAGATTGCCAGCGCTTAAGCAGCACTTCATGCAAGCTGTAGAGCCGCGCTTCTTTAGCATACGTCTCATTGAGAATCATTCTTTCAATTAGGTCCTTGCTTCTTTCGTTGCTTACTTGCGATTGCTCTACTGCCCAGCTTTGCTCCTCGACTCGCCCCTGCAGAACTACTGCCGGCAACACTGACAGAAATAGCAGAAGCGGTACCCACCAAGATATCCCCAAGGTGAGCACTAGTGCAGGAACAAAGGCGAACACACCCACCATCAAGCGTACTATGCCTGTAGCGAGTTGCCATAAATGCTCGGTGCCGCCTTCAGCGAGCTTAAGGGTGTTAAGTGCATCAGGGGTTTCAAATAACGAAAGGTCGTCAAGACCTGCAACCTTAGTCAGCAATTGTCGCCGGCTCTCCCCGACAACTCGCTCGCGAAGGCTACCGAGCGCGTGAGTTGCAAGTCCGCGTGTGGCATCCAGGAGAAAAATAACCATCAGGAAAGCTAGCATCGCACCTAGCAATAAGTGCATGCCAGCCAAATCGGCAATGGTTCTTATATTGCTGTCGATTAGACGCACGGCCTCGTCAATTACGATCTTGCTTATATAGAGGTGTAAGATTGGCCCTGCTCCATTAAGGAAATTTAGTGGGAGGAGGGTGCTTATCTCCATTGGAGCTGCTTGACCAATCAATAACAATGCTCGTTTTACTGCTGCGAACTTGCTTAGTTTATTCATCATAATGTCCCCGCTTAGCTTATAGTCGTCCACTCATTGGTAGCCTTTATTGCCGGGCACCGCTCCTCGGCGTTACTCCGGTACAGCCATTACCGCGCCGACGGATTTTGGGGGGTTCTATCCTTAGCCTCAGGCCGATGTCCTCCCAGCCTATCACATTGCTAGGCGATCGCATATTGTTATAGCTGACATCCAGCCTAGCAGCCTACCTTGCCTTCGAGGCTGTGACGCGCCAGTCAGCTTTATAGACGCTGACAGCGAGGCCTATGACCCCACTGAGCTATGCTGGTTCTTGCTGATTTACCTGCTCTTACGATACAACTCCCTTTCATTGAAGTAGACGTAATGTCCGTCTCTGCACAACACAATTTCCCCTGCAACTCGGCCGCCGGGAAGCCGCATCCTCTGCCTTAGCTCTCCGTTCGCGCGGTCAAGTTCGACCAAAGAATACCCACTAATCAACAGAATTCTGTCTGGGCTTATGTAAGGGCTACTGCGGACATCGGCAGGAGCGAATGTAAGCTGCCGACTCCAAACTTGCTCGCCACTGTGCCCGTGGAGTGCTACAATCGCCCCTCGTCGGAGAGTCGCAAAGACTACCCCCGCTTCGCCCCTTAGCGAGAGCACGTAGGGAAAGGGGAAAGGCAGTCCCTTAGACCACCGAATCTCACCTGTGTTGGCGTCCAGGCCTCGTCCTACTGCCGCTCCAGTAGGGTCTTGGTAAATTACAGCGACAACGCCTTCTGTTGCGGCTATGAAGGGGCCGTAGTCGCCCGCGACTCCATCATAATCTAACGACCAGAGCAGTTTGCCATTTTCAGCTCTAAGGGCACTAATCGAGTTAGGCCCAATCACTACTAGCGTCTCTCCGCTTAGGGTTCCTGCAATTGCTCCCATAGCCGAGGCATGCCACAGCTCTTGTCCGTCTACCGGACGTATTGCCCCGACCGAGCCGTTGTGACTCACGTAGTACACTGCTCCCTCAACAACTACTTGCTTGGGACTCACACTGTGGGCCCACTTAACTTCTCCCGTGGCATGATCAATGCCGTATAACGCCCTGTGGGTCGAAGCTACAATTACTCCCCCTGCTACGGCGTGAGCTCTTGTAGGTGCCCAGTTGAGTGTACCGTCCTCTGGCAGCTGTATTGTCCTCATAAGCTCAAATCTGTCTAAGGTCCACTCAAAGATTCGGCCGTATTCCAGTTCACCATGCAAGACGGTGTTCGCGGTAACCACCAGCGGACCCCGAATCCAAGTTTCAGCAGAGCGCTCCTGCCAATGGAACACCCGAAAGTACACGGTGATTACCACCAGCATGGCGATGGCTGCTCCAGCCAACGCGACAACACGCTTTCGTCGCATGTCTACCCACCATCCTCGCGAAGTTTGGATTGCCCGAAGGTGCCCTTTGAACCCTCTCTGAAAACTACATAACACCCGAAAGCTAAGACGGCATATGCAACCCGAATTAGGACAAAGTTGGCCTGACTCACTATGAGCAGGACGCGGACGTCCGCGATGGTAGAAGGGTTTACGGCTAGGAGTTGCAGCAGCCCCACTAGCTGCGTGAGCAGCGTGATAAGGAAAAACAAGAATATGTACTTCGAGATGCTGCTAGCGCTCTTACTAATGTTCTTGTAGCTAAAATACGTACCAAGCGCCATAATCAGTGCTGTCACAAGGGCAACCGGAACCTGTATGTCGAGCATTGTACTCACCTCCCTCCCCGCTTAGCTTATAGTCATCCACTCATTGGCAGCCTTTATTGCCGGGCACCGCTCCCCGGCGTTACTCCGGTACAGCCATTACCGCGCCGACGGATTTTGGGGGTGGAATACAAAGTTCATCTCAGCGTCTCCGGGTTCTCTCCTTAGCCTCAGGCCGATGTCCTCCCAGCCTACCACATCGCTAGGCGAACGCATATTGTTATAGCTGACATCCAGCCAACGTAACATTTTGTTGCGTGAAACATCCAACCCCGTGAGCTGGCTTCGGCTAACTTCAAGCCACCTAAGATTTGTGTTGTGTGACACATTCAACGCGGTTAGCTGACTCGTGCCGACAAACAGCATACCGAGCCGCTCGTTATTCGACACATCTAGCTCCATAAGGGCAGTATTCATCAAATCAAGCCTTAGCAGCAGGACGCTATTAGATATGTTTATGGCAGTCAGCAGGGGTGCGAATACTTGAGCGCTTTCTAAGGCTACATTGTGGGATAGGTCGAGTTGCGTTAATCGCTTAGAGTCAAGGGTGAGGCCCTCTAAGCGCGGAAAATACTCTATTCCTTTGAGGCTCTGAATCTCCCTTGACCGCAGTTCAATATTCAGAACCTGCGCTGCCCGCTTAATAATGACGTAGTCGTCCCAAAAAATCGGCTCTGACCTAACGCCGAACGTGCCCAATGTGCCAGCCTTCGATTGGGCCTGGAGGTCTCTCACGAAATAGGGGCACCAGTCGGCGGTGCTTACTAGCTCGCTATCTGGGGGTCGCGAGGGAATGCGGGTGACTACCATTACTCCTATTAACACTAGCAGGACTACAAGAATTACGGGGAACCTATTCTTCGCGGTTTGCACTTGACTTGCCCCTTCCGCTCGTATCTCCAAGAGGGTGAGGACCACCTGAACACGGAGCCATTGATGTATTACTAGTAGGGTCCTCCATGTTAGATAAATTGTAAACGATGGGTGTTAGTATCACAAGGACATGATAATAGCGCCTGCTACTAGGCCCTGCCTGTCAGTAAGTTGTTGCGCACGCATTGGTGGTCTTCCCGGCACCATTCTCGCCAAGTAGACCAAATATCTCGCCGGGCCGCGCTTGAAACGAAACTTCATTCACGGCTGTCCTGTTGCCGAAGCGCTTGCTCAGAGCCGTAACTTGAATCATACCTAATTGCCTCCCCGATTCTCAGGTAGGAGAACCAACATGGCAACCCCTGTGCTAACGCTGATGAATCCGCCTATGACAAGCGGAGCATTGAGACCGCGGTGCACCATCAGACCGATTGCCCAAGCAGTTGGGTGCCTAATCAAAGTGAGACCCCCTTTAGTGCTAATGGACCCGTTTTGTCCGCAAGCCTTTCAAGGCTGGTTCCCATAGCGTGCAAACGCATCGAGGCCAATGCTGTCAAGGCAACGACACCTTGTTCGGCGCATACCCTAAGAGTTAGGGTAGGATTCGAGGCAACCTGAGCATAGAAGCTCTCGCACCTCAAGTTGAACGCGCTGATGGTAGGCGCCAGGTGTCCATTCATTCAATTTCTGCATGACTGTTCTAGCAACTCCATGATATACTCATCACAGTATGTGGCACAAGGACAATATTGTGGCACGGATGACACAGCTTAAAACAGCAGATCAGGCGGATGGGCGGTGTGAAATAGTGTTAGGGGCGAAGATTCGCAAGGCGCGCAAAGAAGCGGGACTAACCCAGGCCCAACTAGCGGGGACCGAGTTATCCCGCTCTTTGATTAGCGAGATTGAGCGCAATGAGCGCAATCCGTCAACCGCGACACTGCGCATATTGGCGCAGAGGCTAAATAAGCCGCTAGAGCATTTCGTGGTTGAGTGGAGCGCATCTGACGCCGAGCGGGCCCTGCTGCTTATCAACCAAGCTCATGCCTGTATTGAGCTCGGCGATAGTGAGGGCGTGCGACTAGCCCTAGATGCGCTGAAAGGGTTCGGAGCTCTGCCGGACGACCCTAAAGCGCTTATGCATGAGCTGATAGCGTGGCACGAACAAAAGGAGGGTAGGCCCCTCAGCGCCGTCAACCATGCGCTGACGGCGGCAGCGCTGTTTGAGGCGGAGGGGCGGCGCGAAAAGCAGTGGTACTGCTGCTATCTCGCAGCACACGCAACTTATGCCGCAGGCTTGTACTCGCAGGCGCTGGAGATGTGCAACAAGGCGTTTGGCATATTTACAGGTGCGGAGGACATGCCAAGCAAACGACAACTAACGCTTTATCTGCTCGGAAGCACGTATTTCGCGCTTGGCAAAATCGAATCTGCGCAAAAGTGCTATACAGAGATTGCGGCCTCTCAAGGTGCGGAAGACGGGCGGGGTCTGCTTCAGGCCTACCATGGCAAGGCCATATGTGCACAGCAGTTAGGAAATGCCGCAGAGGCGCTCAGGTGGGCCGAACAAGCCGCGCAACTGGCAGAGCAGTGCCGCGATATGGAGTTTTACGCCTCCTCGTTGATCACTGGGGGGTCGTGCCTGGTTAAAATGGGGCATAACGACCAAGCCCTAGCAGTGCTTTGGAGCATCGACAATGACGCTCGTTTCCCCGCGCACATTGCGCACACCGCGCGCCGAGAGCTTCTGCTCTGCCTAGCCGAGCAAGACCCCTACCCAGAAAAGATATGTAGCTCACTAGAGCAATATCTGTCGGCGGTGCTTTTAGTCGCACCCAAGCAGGGGGGCTATGAAGACACAAAGACGCAGTGGGCGGTGGCTAAAAGCCGACTAAGGAGGGCCGCGAAAGACGACATCGTGCCTGTGATACAGCAGTTTGCTTCACTTTTTCGCACCCTAAGCCACACTGCCCGCGCGGCGGAAGTGATGGCCTACGGGGCATCCCTAATGGAGCGGCATAACGACTCTCACGTGGCCTACGCCCTGTTGAAAGAAGCGTACAATCTACACAGGGAAACCGCCGTCGAAGTAGGCTCCCTATAGCCTGCGTGTTTCTGGTATCATGAGCATGTAGCGAATTGCGTAGCGGGAAGGGGTAGCTACATGAAGGAATACAGCCTATTTGATATTTTAGGGCCGAACATGATTGGCCCTTCAAGTTCGCATACCGCCGGAGCCTGCAGGCTAGGGTACATCGCACATAAGCTGGCGCGGGGAGAGATTAAGCAAGTAACCTTCTGTCTGCACGGTTCCTTTGCTGAGACCTACCGTGGCCATGGGACAGATAAGGCTCTGCTTGGGGGTATTTTAGGGCTACTGCCGGATGACGAGAGGCTAAGAGACGCCTTTTGCTTAGCTAAAGAAAAGGGTATAGAGTTTGGCTTCACTGCGGCCGACTTAGGCCCGGAGCAGCATCCCAATACCGTGCGGATAAACATACGCAAGTCCGACGACCAGACCATGACTATTCTTGGGTCGTCAATCGGCGGGGGGAACATACAGATAACCGAGATAGACGGGGTAAGCCTGGCCTTTACGGGGGAGTACCCAACGCTAATTATTCCCCACACGGATAAGCCCGGCATGGTGGGGAAAGTCACTTCTATTTTGGGTCAACAAGGCGTTAACATTGCCTTTATGCGGGTGTATCGGCAGCAAAGGGGCAAAATGGCCTATATGATTATAGAAACAGACAACGCGATTGGGGACGAGGTTTTGCAGGCTATACGGCGTGTCGAAAACGTCACCAACGCTTGTTTGGTGAGCATTAGCTAGAGGGGGGAAAGTGCTTGAACTTTACAAAGGGGGAAGAGCTCCTGGCACTTTGCCGCGAGCACATGCTCGGCCTGCACGAGGTCATGCTTAGGCGGGAAGTAGAGCTCACAGGGTTAAGCGAGGCAGAAGTCAAGGCGAAGCTTACGCTTAGTCTCGAAATAATGAAGAGGGCCACAGAGCGGGGCCTGACGGCAGACATAAAGTCGGTCAGCGGTTTAATTGGGGGCGACGCCAAAAAGGTAAGGGAACACAGCGAACGGACAAAGTCGGTTTGCGGTTCGCTGATGAGCAGGGCGATCAGCCGCGCCATGGCCGTGCTCGAGGTCAACGCCGCGATGGGCAAAATCGTGGCCGCACCTACGGCCGGTTCAAGCGGCGTTGTGCCCGGCGTCCTACTGACTGTAGCCGAAGAGTTCGCGCTTGACGACGCCGCCCTGATAAAAGGCTTGCTGACGGCCGGTGCGGTGGGGTTTATTATCACGCGCAACGCCACTGTGTCGGGTGCGGAAGGGGGCTGCCAAGCCGAAACAGGCTCAGCCGCCGCTATGGCTGCCGCGGCGGTCGTCGAGATGATGGGCGGTTCGCCTCCGGCCGCCTTACACGCTGCGGCCATTTGCCTACAGAACGTGTTGGGGTTAGTCTGCGACCCTATTGCCGGGCTGGTTGAAGTGCCCTGCGAGCACAGAAACGCGCTCGGGGCGGCGAACGCCCTCATTTCTGCCGAGATGGCGCTTGCCGGTGTCGCCAGTATTATCCCCTTTGATGAAGTCGTCGAAGCTATGTATCGCGTCGGCCACTCCTTGCCCTGTGAACTGCGGGAAACGGCCTTAGGTGGTTTGGCTGGTACCCCTACAGGTCAACGCATTAAGAAAGTACTTTTCTGAGTATGGGTGCATCGTCCTGCCGATACTAAGGCCAGGAGGTGCACAAGGTGGGAACTAGAGTGCTGGCGGTGGCTGTTGCTTTGACGAGCCTTTTTACTTCTACCATTGCCGCGGTGGGACAAGGCGAAGATCGATTGGCTGCGTTTATTGCTGCGCTGATGGGCGACAGGAATACGCAAATTGTGTTTACCGAGCGCGAGGCGGTGGCCCTGCTAAATGAAGGCGCGAAGGAGTTGTTCGTCGATGTAGCGGCGGTATCTGCGCGCGTCAACAGCGTGCGCTTCGCAGCCGACACCGCGACGGTCAACACCGACCTTACGGTCGGACGCCTTACTTTGCGCCCGCAGGTTACTTTCGCCGTGCGCACGGAAGGCGAAAACGTGGTCCTCGACATTAAGCGCATGCGGGTTGGCATTGTGCCCGTCAGTGTCGCGGCTATGCTTGCCGGTATTCGCGCTAGCGGCGTACCGGAATACATGCAAATTCACCCCTTAGCCGGGCGCATTGTGGTCAGAAAGCGGGGGGACGTACGCTACCTCGAAGACATAGATATTGGCGGGGGGACGGTCACGTTAACCGTGCAAAGGCGCTAAATTAGAGGGCTTGACCTATACCCTTTCTGATGTAATAATCATTAGAATGGGTATAATAATTATTAGCAAGGAGGGGAGGCCATGTGGGCTGAAAGCAAGACAGCTGAGTTCAAACGGGAATACACGGATGTTGTTGTCATTAGCGTGGGGAGAGGAACAGCACGCCCTTATAGAGAGACAAGCCAAGACTGCTATGAAGCTGCTCGTTCTCTCAATCAGCAATTGACGTTTCATACAACTACCGCTTATTTTGCTAAAAAGGAGGTGGCATTCGAGGAGTCTCATAAGAAGACATTGCATCTGATCGGCAAAGACGGTATGTACACCAATCTCGCCCTACTGCTCTCAGAACAATGTCCTCATGCGATTAAGTTGGCCGTGTTCGAAGGGAACAAAAGGACTACATTCAGGGAGCGACGAGAGTTTACGGGCTCCCTGTTGCTGCAGGTGGAGCAGGCATATGCCTTTATCGACCAGTTCAACAGGACGAGGGCCGTGTTCAAAGGTCTTGAGCGGACTGACCTACGGGACTATCCGCCTGCAGCCATCCGCGAAGCCCTGCTTAATGCCGTGGTTCACCGCGACTATGCGTTTAGCGGCAGCACTCTCATGAGCATCTACGACAACCGCATAGAAATGGTGACGCTAGGTGGGCTTGTGAAGGGTGTTTCGCTTGAGGACATTCGATTAGGGGTTTCCATCCTTCGCAACCAACACTTGGCCAATGTCTTCTATCGGTTGCGTTTGATCGAGGCCTATGGAACAGGCATCCCCAAAATCATGGAGAGCTACGACGAGTGCCCCGATAAACCACAGATTGCGGTAACGGACAATGCGTTCAAAATCACTTTGCCAAACACAAACTACAGAGACGTTGCGACTGCCGCAAACCCAGCAGTGACTGTAAGCCGAAAAGAAGCTCTAGTATTAAACCTGTTCAAGGCGCAGGACTTCATCGTGCGCCAAGATGTAGAGGCTGTCGCCGGTGTTTCACAGCCGACTGCGGTGTTGTTGTTGCGCGCGATGCTAGAGAAGGGCATGCTGGTAAAGGTGGGGTCGGGCAAGTATGTGAAATATAAATTAGCGAAGCATTAGGGAAGCATTCGGACGGAGCCGCAAATAGACTAACCGGAGGCCTGATAATTTGCCCGCGCATGACAAAGTCGCTCGCTATGAGCGCGACCCTTTCCTGCAGGAGTCGTACGCTTTCGACCGCGTCTCCGGCAGGATCATCATCGAAGTGCTGCTAGAAAAGCAGATATACCTTTTTAACGAGTGGGACAATGCCGCGTATAGCCGCAAGGATCTAGACCCAGATCTCATTTACTTTCTGGAAGAGTGCTTCGACGAGATTCCCTTTGCTTACGAAGTACAGCTGAATATTGCCATTAACGAGAAGGAGCGCGACCCGGCGCGTGAAGGGGCGATTGCTGAGGGCGTCAAGTCCCAGTTCCGCCACTATCTGCGTGCCAACAAACGAAGGCTCCAGGACCTGTACCGGCGAGCGGCGGTGTACATAGCTATATCTGCCGGATTTTTGCTCACAGCCGGATTGCTTGAGGGCATGCTTACAGGCAGGCCTCTTCATGTGGCTCTCTTGCAGGGGCTCTATGTCGGCGGATGGGTGTTTCTTTGGGAAGCAATCTCGGAGGTGTCTTTCAGCCGCGGCCGGGCTGCTCTATCGCACAAAATAAGAGCATACGAACGCTTTCTGCGCGCACCGGTGGTTTTCACTAGCGCAACTAAGGGTGAGTGAAGCGCCATGCTCCGTCCCTTTTGCGTCAGCGCAGAACAACCACGGTGACCCCCGCGTTCCCTTCTGCGTGGCGCTCATCCTCAAGTGCTTTGCACATGCCAATAAGATCGCGCCGCTTGCTGCCCAAAAAATCCTCGCCGCCGACAAACGCGCGCACGAGTCCGCGCATGTCGTCGCCGCACAAGGCGTTTCTTACATGATTTCCTCTCTGCGTTTGTCCGTGAAAACACGACCCCAAAACCCCCGCTTGGCAGGAGAGCGGCACTACCGTCCAGAATGTTAATGCGAGTTCTTGATATGGCACTTAGAGAAAGGAAGATGAAAGTGAAAGTTTCCGTGCGCTGCTTGGCTCTGCGTGATGTCGCGGCAGATGCTATTATGGTAGGTGTGTATGAGGGGAACGTGCCGCTCACAGCAGAAGCGGCAGGGGTCGACGCTTTGTGCGGCGGACTGCTCGCGCAATTAGTGGAAAAGGGAGAGATAACAGGGAAGCTAAATGAAGTGGTGACGCTTTTCCCTCCCAGCCAAAGCGTGCGCAAGGTGGTGGCGGTTGGTCTCGGCGCGGCGAACAAGCTCGACGTGGAAAAGCTGCGCCAAGCGGCAGCTAATGGCCTTAAAGCAGCGGCCAAAGGCAAGACCAAAACCATTGCCGCACATGTGCTAGGCGCAGAGGCCTCACCCATAGCCCTACAAGACGCCGCAGCCGCCCTAGTAGAGGGTGCAGTGCTTGCCACATACAGCTATGATGCACTAAAGAGCAAGCCGGAAGAAAAAGCGCTCGCCGAGCTGATTCTACTTTGTGCCGGCCCTGAGGCGATGTGTACGATAGAGCAAGGGACAAAGCGCGGACTCGCTGTAGCTACGGCGACCAACCTAGCGCGCGACCTCGTCAATGCCCCAGCCAATCACATGACGCCTACCCATATGGCGGACGTGGCCGCCAAAATCGCCGCCGAGTGTAGCCTGCAATGTGATATCCTCGAACGCTCCGATATGGAGCGCCTTGGCATGGGTGCATTGCTTGGCGTAGCGCGCGGGAGCGCGGAGCCGCCGAAGCTAATTGTCTTGCGTTACGAAGGGAACCCGGGCGGCGAGACGATGGCCTTTGTAGGCAAAGGACTTACCTTTGACAGCGGCGGCATATCCATTAAGCCGGCGGAAGGCATGCATTTAATGAAGGACGATATGGCGGGCGGGGCGGCGGTGTTAGGCGCGATGCAAGCCATCGGGCGCTTAAAGCCTAAAGTCAACATCCTTGGCATTGTGCCTGCCACTGAAAACATGCCTGCCGGCAATGCGCTTAAGCCAGGCGACGTAATTACGGCTATGACCGGCAAAACGATTGAGATTATTAGTACCGATGCCGAAGGACGCCTTATTCTTGCCGACGCGGTAGCCTACGCCGGTACGCTGGGGGCAACGAAGATTGTCGATGTGGCGACGCTGACCGGTGCCTGCGGAGTGGCCTTAGGCCACGTCTATTCCGCGATAATCACTAACTGCGACCAACTAGCGGCCGATTTTCAGGCAGCTGCCGCCACCACGGGCGAGCGTTACTGGCCGATGCCTAATCACGACGAATACCGCGAAATGATTAAAAGCCAAGTGGCTGACATTAAGAACAGCGGTGGTCGCATGGGCGGCGTCATGACGGGCGGGTTGTTTATTGGCGAGTTTGTAGGAAAGGCTGCTTGGGCTCACCTCGACATTGCCCCTACTGCCTTTACCGAGAGCGAAAAGCACTACCAGCCCAAGGGAGCAACCGGTGTCGCCACCCGCACATTAGTGGCTCTAGCACTATTGTGGAGTGGTAGCAATTAGCGCCGCACTTACCTCACCTGTGGGCGTAGCAAGTGAAGCACTGCTACGCCCTTTGCGTTCCTTCCGCCAGTCACGCTTCCTAATTTCTCCTATTGGCATCTACAGCAGTAATACGCGTGGGGCCAATTTTTGTTTCACGCGAGAGTTGACAGTGGGCGTATGGTGTGATATATGTGTACTATAGCAAATAGTACACAGCTTTAAGCGGAGGTGATGCCTAGTGTTCAACATCGACCAACGCAGTGCAACTCCCATCTATCAACAGCTAATCCAACAGGTAAAAGAAGCTATCTTGCGCGGCGGCCTGTGTGCTGGCGATAAAATGCCCTCAGTGCGCGAGTTAGCGGGGCAACTTGCCATTAACCCTAATACCATACAGAAGGCTTATCAGGAGTTAGAACGGCAGGGCGTCATCGAGTCGCTGCGCGGCCGCGGCACCTTCGTCTGCCAGTCTGTCGCGCCAACCGTTGATGCCCAGAAGCAGGCGAAAGTCAGCGAATCACTGCGCCGAGTCGTCATCGAGGCGCACTACCTCGGGCTCAGTGCCGAAAAGATAATGACCATGGTAGAGGAGCATCTGCACGATCTGAAGTTAGGGGTGAATAGGTAATGCACGTAAGCTTAAAAGAGGTTGCCAAGTACTTTGGCGGGCATAGCGCGTTAGACTCCGTCTCGTTTGACGTGCCGCCGGGGGCAGTGTTTGGCGTAGTCGGGCCAAACGGCGCAGGGAAAACTACCCTGTTGAAGACGATTATGGGTATGCTGCGGCCAAGCTCAGGCTCGGTAACGGTTGACGGCAGGAACCCACAGACAGAGACGGCGGTTCGTGCCGGCATAGGCTATTTGGCGGAGGCGCAGTATTACTACTTAGACTTTACCGTCAGCGAAACGCTCTGCTTTTACCGCGAGACCTACCCTACATGGCAGGACGAACGCAGCCGCGAGCTCTGCATGGGGTTCGGGTTATCGATGCGAGCTAAGGTCAAGCATTTGTCACGCGGGCAACGCACACAGCTAGGCGTAGTGCTTGCGTTGTCGTATGTCCCAAAGCTCCTCTTGCTTGACGAACCGACAGCCGGGTTAGACCCCGTTATGCGCAGGCAGTTTCTCGCGCTGCTGATGGACGAAGTAGCGCAACACGGCACCACTGTGCTTATCTCTTCACATCAGCTAAGCGACTTAGAGCGGATTTGCGACTACGTAGGCGTCCTCCACCAAGGCAAGCTCTTGGATGTGGCTAGGATTGAGGACTTAAAGAGACAGGTATTTACGGTACAGGTTGTGCTAGCTGAACCACCGACCGACGATTTCTGGCGGCAAGAGTGGATGCAGAGCGTAAGACAACACGGACGTATCTACACTGTTGTGGCGCAAGGAGAGCGGGACTCGCTTGCTAGCTATTTCGCCGCCGCTAAGCCGCTGGCACTGGAGTTTATTGAGATGCCCCTAGAAGATATCTTTATCGCGCGGATGGGAGGCGAAGGATATGCCTTTAAGTAAGATGTTGCCCAGTAGAGCTTTGCTCCGGAAAGACTGGCGGATGACTCGGTCGCTATTTCTGGTATTCGCTTCTTTCATTACGTTTGCCAGTACGTTGACGCTTGCCTATAACATTGTGAGCTACCGGGCGGCGGAAGGAGCTTGGCTTGGTGGCCTTCGCGCGTCCCACAGGCTGTTAGAGAGTAGTTCGGGCTTTCACGGCGCGGCAATGGTTCTATTTGCGATAATGATGGGCGTCGTCTCGATGGGTCTCGAGCGGGATAAAGGGACATTGTCTGTGCTCCTTGGCATGCCCTATTCGAGGCGCGACATTCTCAGTAGCAAAGCAGTGGTGTCTCTGCTTCAGATTAGCCTGCCCTTCATCGCTAATGCCCTACTTATGACGCTTCTCTTGAGGACCAATCAGGGGGTTAACTTCCCCTTTGGCGTGGGCGCAATCTGGAGCTGGGCTGTGCATTCGGTGTTGGTATTGACTTTCGTGCTGTGTGTCACTCTGCTTGCTTCAACCGTGAGCGGCAAGATGCTAGGCGCAGCTTTCTTGGCGCTCGTTATTCTCTTTTTCCCCTTTGGTATGTATGCATTAGTGCATGTGAACGCCACGCAGTGGCAGACGACAGGCCTCATATCGCATGGGCAAGGGCTGTTTTGGCACTTCAGTGACTTGTTCAGCGACGCAGCGAACTATCTCACCGTACCCCTTTGGCTGATAGACTTTCCTGCTGTTGTCGCCGTCAACTCCATCGTCCATGTGGACATGAATGTCATTGAGTTGGTTTTCGCCAACAGCGTGTGGAGTTTCGTGGTTGTCCACCCCTACGTTTTGTACTTGCTCCTAGCGGGACTCTGCCTTGGCTTATACACTTGGGCGCAGAAGTGGTTTGCGGGCACAGAACTGAACATGATGATGAACTGCTGGCGCTGCCCCGCTTGCGTGGGCTCATTAGCGTAGGGTTTATCGGCTGCAGTGCGCTGCTTGGCGGGGCAGTCCTGCCCGCAGTGCTTGGCGAGACTAAGGGCATGCCTGGGGCAGTCGTTATGCTGCTTTCTTATGCTAGTAGCGCAGTGGTTGCCTGGATGCTAGCTCGTCGATTTCTCGGCGACAGCACGACAGGCCATTTGTCACAGGGCGCGAGGAAAGCGAATAGAAGCCACGCAGCGCTGCTAATTGTCGGACTAGTGCTCGTGATAGTCATGCTAATTGCCATGTTTAGCTTACCTGTCGTCGTGTCGCGGCAACTTACCCAGGCAGAGGAAGTTAATATGCTGGCATTAGCGGATTCAGTCATGGAAAGGCGCACGCAGGCTTTAGTAGGCACTGACGGCGGGCCCCCTGCGGCGCTTAATAACGATTTCGCGCGCGAGTCGCCAGAACTCCACAAACGCGAGCAAGCCCTAATCGTGGAACTTGCAGAGCGGCGCGAAGCGCTCCGCCAGAGAGGGGAATCTTACAGTCGCAGCGAAACCCACCTCGTCCTCATCAGCTCCCGGGTTCGTCAAGGCACTGCGACTGTCGTGGCCTTAGAGCAGAGCAAGCTGTACTATGCTAGGGCTCACCCTGCGCAGCCGGAGTATATGGCCTGGGAAGCGGAAAGAGGCTTTGTCTTCATGAGGCGCGGTGGTGTGTGGGAGTTGACGGAGCACGGGGTGATGGACACTAGTAAAGGTCTGCCGCCAAACGAGCCGCGCGGGAACTAGAAGGAGGGTGGAATCCATGCAACTATACCTCAAAGCGGAGATTAAGCGTGCGCTTCTGTCGCGTCCCTTCTTCGTAGGTCTTGCTCTTGCCGTTGTTAGCATGGCGGCTTGGATTATGCCTGAATTTAGGCACTACCCTGACTTAGCCGAGATGGGCAGAAATGGCGCGCTGTATTGGTTCATTTGGGCGCATAGCGGATACATCTCGCTTTTTGCCCCCATCTTGGCGACGCTGCCCTTCACACGCAGTTACGCAGAAGAGCGAAACGGTGGCTTTTCCCGCTTTGTACTCCAGCGGCTCCCTTCATTTCGCTATTGGGTCGTTAAGCTCGTGAGCAACGCTATGGCCGGGGGACTAGTGCTTGCGCTTCCTTCAGCGGCGGCTTTATGTCTGTCGACAGCAGCGTTTCCCATGTACCCCCGTCCATACATTGAAAGGCTTCCCTCGTACTTCTTCTATGACCTCGGCCCTCCGGCAGGGCTTGTCTATATGGGGTTACAGGTGGCAACCGCTTTTCTGTATGGAGCCTTGAGCGCTACGTTAGGTTTGGCAGCCTCAGTGCTGTTTCGCAACGCCTTTATTGCTAACATCTCCACATTCACCCTCTTCATGATTGTTGGTTTTCTGTTTGCGTTTGCCGGGTTCGGACATCTTAATCCGATGTTTCTGTGGAGCCCAAGCGCACATACTTGGTCTACTACGACGTCCTTCGCTGCTATGCACTTCGTTGCTTGGTGTTTGGGGCTCATTGTCTACGGGCGCTACTTTCGCCTGCGGGAGGAGTAAATGAACCGAGCGTGTTGGGTGATGGCCGGTTGCTATGCTAGGTGGGCATTGCAGAGCCCTTTCGCCTTGTTTGCGACGGCCGGAATGGTTGCTTACACTGCCTTGACCACTAGCGACGACATCGCGATGATCATACACCAAGGAGAACAACTCAGTGCTCTCGAGGCTCTTCTTGCCGTTTTCAATAACGGGGTGTATCTCACCTATGGATTGTTTTTTCCATTCATGTTCATCATCTTTCCCATGTTCTATGCCAAAGATCTAGAGCGTTTGATGGCCTACCGTGCGTATCGACGCGGCGACTTCTGGACTGCGAGACTGCTGGCCATCCTCCAAGTGACCTGCCTGTTTCTTGGCATTGCCGTTACGCTTGTCGCAGGAGCAGTTGCGCTTAATTTTCCTCTTTCATTGCGGTGGAGCGAGGACTTCATACGTCTGGTCTTAGACGCGGCTCCGGCAGGGAGCGGGTATCTGTATATCTTTACCTACTATCTGCCATTGTCCGTAGCGGCGCAGCAAGCGATATTGCTGTGCATGAGTTTTGTGCTTGTGGGTGTGCTCGGAGCCTTGTTAGTGCAGTTCATAGACCGTCAAATGGTCGCGTTTTTAGCGGTATCGGCATACTGGGTTGTCGCCTTAGTCAGAGACTCTGTTCCTGGCGTATTAGTGCGAGCCTCGCCGCTAACACATCTGTTTATGAGCGAGCGCACGCCTGAGTTCAGCTTTGCCCACTCGTTCCTATACTTTGCGGGGGCCTTAGTCCTGTTCACGCTCGCGGGAAATGCACGGGCACAAAATACCAACGTAGGAGGGTGAGCTGCATTAAGGAGTTAAGGAAATACCGCGTTTTGGTCGGGGCATCTTTTGGCTTGCAGATGGTAGTCTGCGCAGCTGCACTTTACATGCTAGGCCAAGCCCCGAGCTTAAGCCTCAGTTGGTTAGCCACTGTGCCGCCGGAGCCTGTGGGAGGGTTTTGGTTACGGTTCATGTGGATATGGTTTGCCGCTAACGGTCTCATGGCAATGGGCGTATACCTCAGCGATGAGCTTGACGGTTTGTTTCTGTTGGAGGTGTGGCGTCATTCCTCATTCCGCAATTGGCTAAGCTGTAAGCTTTCATTTGCGTGGAGTATCAGCCTAATACTGTACGGCCTAGCCCCTCTACCGTGGCTACTGGCATTGCACGCCAACGAAGTTGCTTCGGTGCTTGCGGCGATTGTTTTTCTGGTCGCCTACGGGGCTCATCTGCTGCTGATTTTTTTTGTCCTTATGCTTACCGGGACGGCAAGGTCGCTTTCCTTTACCGCAACGTTATTACTACATGCAGGCAACGTTCTGTCTAACGGCGCAGGGTGGCCAAATACGATGCAGTATTTTCTCATCGGTGAGCATGCAAGCCTGGTGTCACTCAGCGTGATTGCGGGTCTACTCGCTTTGACCACGTGGCTCATTAGGGAGAGAACCGCTATCGCATCAGTACTAGAGCGAAAGGATTGACGAAAGTGCTAGAACCATACCTACAAGTTGAAGGTGTTTCACTTAAGCTGAAAAACACAGTCATATTGAGGGAGGTGTCATTTGAAGCTTTCCCGGGTGAAGCCATAGGGATTATCGGGCGCAATGGGTCCGGGAAAAGCACGCTGTTCAAGTGCATCGCTGGCCTGCTCATACCACAGCACGGGGAGATCACAGTAGGGAAAACTGCCATCGTGCGCGAGAAGCGATTCCCGCCTAGCTTCGGGGCATTGATTGAGAAGCCTGGCTTTATTGGCTCATTGTCCGCGTTTGAGAACCTTAAGCTTCTAGCTTCGATCCAAGGGAAAACAAGCGAGTCAGAAATCATGGAATCGCTGCGTAATGTGGGTCTAGAGCATGCTGCACGTAAGGCGGTCTACAAATTTTCTACCGGCATGAGACAACGCTTAGGTATAGCGCAAGCGATTATGGAAAGACCCAGGCTTTTGCTCCTAGACGAGGCCTCAAGCGGCCTTGATGACGGCGGCTTTGCGATGTTACACAATATTGTCCTCACACTCAAGGCGCATGGCGTGACCATTCTCTTGACGAGTCATATTAAGGAAGATATCTTAACTCTAAGTGACCATGTCTACAAGATGGAAAACGGAGTACTAAGTGCTATGAAAGGCGGGGTTTGAGGTGTCTCGTTTGAAAGGGCTTTGCTTAATTATGTTAGTAGTGGCAGGGCTAGTTCTGCCCAGTTCTTCCGTAAGGGCTACCGTGGACGTGACCACAGGTTTTGCTAGCGAGAGACGCACCACATTGATCAGCCTGTTTCACGAAGACGTGTCGCCGATGCCAGTGTTAGTGGCCGAGCTGGCACAGAATGTTGACGCGATTGACAATGTATTTCATGAACTCCGCAGTGCTGGCCGCCTGTTGCCTAACTATCCCGAGCTTGTCATTGAAATAAGCGATGATGCATTTCAACGCGTTCTGTCCGGGC
The DNA here is from genome assembly GCA_018335585.1 of Selenomonadales bacterium. NCBI lineage: Bacteria > Bacillati > Bacillota > Negativicutes > Selenomonadales > Selenomonadales bacterium. The sequence continues at coordinate 1,674 of JAGXRZ010000027.1, read as the reverse complement.
CAAAAGCAGATGGCTACGCCTTGTTGTCTCTCGCCAGTGATTACCGGCTAGATTGGGATCCACATGACGTGCTCTCCGCAGAAGCTATCGTCCTTGGACCAGTTTACCGCATTGAGCTATCGCTCTGGCCGGTCACTGTCAATGAGCTCTTGACCTTAGTGCATCTCTTGCCGGAGCTTAGCGCAAGTGTGCCCCAAAGGACACTCCTGGCTACGGATATTAGACGGTACAGCGACAAATTTGCTAGCGAGATAGCCCTCATTAACCAAGGATGGTCAACCAGTGACCTGCTCTGGTCGCCGGATGGCAACTTCCTTCTATTGGCGCACTGGCATAACCAGAGATATAGCTACCAGGTCTTGAACCTTTCTACCGCAGAGCGTATGACTCTTGACCAGCTCGATTATTACATCCTGCCACCGACTTTTTCTCCCGATTCTCGACACGTCGTTTACTCTTCGCAGACGGAGTTGCGCATTGTCGACATCCGCGCGCAGAGCACAGCGAGGTTTTCGCTTGGCGAAATACTACAGGGTGATCAGCAGAGTGTTACTAGGGTTCAATTCGCCGCCAACAAAACAGGCGACATGTTGTTCTTCTCCTTGTTCGGTTGGGGGATGCCTACACCGGCGACCTTTCTTTGGCGCAGTGCTGTTCCGGGTCAAGTTGAGACGGTCAGAGGTTTAGGGTTTACGGAGAAGCCAAATCTACCCGGAGAAACCTGGAGCGACTTCAGGCAGCGGTGGCATGCCGTACTAAATAGAAGGCCTACCTTTGCGGCTGAACTCAAGGGGGAGGTGGCTCCCTCCGAAGATGTCGAGTTGGCCGCTCAGAAAGAACGACTTCGCGCCACATACGGTGCATTTTTCAGCCGGGTTGTTAACCATCCGCAAAATAGCCATCTGGCCATATTAGTTGAACATGAGAATAGGCTTGAAGCACGGGTGCTATCATTACCGTCCCTGGTAGAGCTCGATATGCGTCTGCTTGCTGTTGCGGTGCCACCGACCGCACCCTCATACAGCTACAGGACAGCTATGCCCGCAAGGCTCCCATTGCTTGTTGGCGCTGCCATGGTGCTGATGCTGTTATTGGTGGGCGGCATTGCCAAGTTCCTTCGCGCCTGATCGGGTATTGGCAATTTGCCCTGATTTGCCAGAAGTGCTTGGACGTCGGGGTGGTTCTTCTTCCTAATCGTGACACACTTGTATATACTATAGGTAGCACAATTGTGGGGTGACCAAAGTACGAGGGGGTATTTAAATGCCTGGAAAGTATAAAGGCATTAGGGTTTTCATTTTGACTGTCTTACTTTTGTCCCTGCCGTTGCAGGCGGAGGCAAGTACGCCTGTGTACAGCGGTTATATAAGCCCGGGAGAAATTGTTTTTATGGCGATGCATTATGAGGATGTTAGTCTGATTGCGCCCATTCAGTTAAAACTTGAACGACCTAATTGCGATGTCCAGAAAGGACGGTAGATAGGGCGTTTTGAGGCTGTGGTAGATTTATTTTACCCCAGCACAACCTAGCGTTAGCGAGGGTTTTTGGGGCAAGGACGTTTAGCTACAGTAAAATTGACCCCAAGGCAAAAATCAGAAGAAAAGGGAAATAATATTCGAAATATGAAGGGAAACCCCCTACCTCTGGCGAATACTTTCTTGTCAAACAAAAAG
>JAGXRZ010000026.1 GCA_018335585.1 Selenomonadales bacterium | reverse complement strand
GCTCAACGCTCACAGCTCAACGCTCACAGCTCAACGCTCACAGCTCAACGCTCACAGCTCAACGCTCACAGCTCAACGCTCACAGCTCAACGCTCACAGCTCACGGCTGGCGGCCGGAGGCTGGCGTCTGGCAGCCCTCTCCATAACTCACCGCCGCAAAAGTTTCGCTGCGCGGGTGAGGATGCTTTCGGGAAGGCCAAGGTGGGAAGCGACGCGGAGTGCTTCGCGCGGCAGATGGCGCGTCGGCTCGGTCGGCGTCAAGGTGTAGTCCATCAACTCCGCGAGGTCGCGCCGGTTGGCCGCAGGGGAATCCGCCAAAGCTTCGGCTAAAGCTACGCTGGGCACGTTGCTTAACCCCACGACTTGCCAGTGGGCGACTCCTTTTAGATATGCCAGGCGGTCGTAATGGGTCGTGAGCAGGCAAATGCTCGGCGACTGTGCCAGGTGTTCGGCCACGGCCTGCGCAAGCGCACTTCCCTCGGCAGGATTAGTGGAAGAAGCGAGCTCGTCAACCAGGAGGAGCGAGCGCTCTTGGGCTTTCGGTAGCACGGCGCAGAGAGCGGCAATCTCATGCCCGAAGCGGCTTAGCCCGGTGACAAAGGCGCGATACTCGCCGGTTAAAATCGAGATGTGCTGGTAGAGGCAGGTGCGGCAATACCCCGCCGGCACAAACATGCCATAAGCGACCAAGGTGGCAAGGAACCCAACCGTGCGCAAGGTGACAGTCTTCCCGCCCATGTTGGCACCGGTCACTATGGCGGCCCCGGCATGCAGGCTAATGCTGATGGGGGTAAAGGCCTTGTTCTCTTTTTTGAGACTTGCCTCGACCTCGGGGTGGCGGGCCGCGACCATCACGAATTCGGCTGGCTCGTCTCGCTCGACAACTTCCGGACGCACACAGCGCCAGTCGCGCGCGAGCAAGGCTTTGCTGAGCAGGAGGTCTAGCTGGCCTAAGCTCGCGATAGCTTGGCGCAGCCGCTCCCCTTCCTGCTTTACGGTTAGGGAGAGCTTGTGCCTTACTTTCTCTTCTTCCTCTTGCTCGTGCTTAAGTAGGCGGTCGAGTTCGAGGGCTAGTGTAAGCTCTTCCGGCGTGGGCTTTAATGCGTAGTAACGCTCGGTGTAGGTTTCGCGGCTTAGGACAAATAGATTAGTCCCCTCGATGCGGCTCTGGAGGCCCCTGTCGTGGCGTGGCACCGCCAGTTCCCCGGCAGGGTTAAACGACAAGCCGACAAGACTTGCTGCCCGCTCTTTTTGACGCTCGCTTAAGCGATTTACCGCACGCTGCTGCTCGCGGATTTTGGCGCGAAACTCGGCGAGGCGCAAAGAAAAGCTGTCGGAGAGATAAAAGGACGGGGAGCCGGTCTTGTCAGGGTCAAGGAGGGAGAGAAGCGCACTAAAATCGGGTGGCTCGTATTTGGCGGGGAGCCTGGGCGTAAGCGAGGCCAGCAGGGCCTTAATCAGCGCAAAGAAATAAAGGTTTTGCTTTAAGGAGAACAGCTCCACGTCAGAGAGACCGCCGCCGGCCAAGACTTCGTGCAGCGGCTCGCGCCAGTCGGGGAGCTCGGCTAGGTAATGGCGGATTTTTGTCAGCTCGTCGGCGTGGGTGGCAAGCAAGGATAGGGCGTGCTCAAGCGAGGCGAGCTCTGCGCGGAGGTCACCTTCGTCACCCGGCCTAAACGGGCACAGGGTTTTGGCCAGCGCCTGCCCGTAGGGAGAGGCGGGGGCGAGACTCGCGAGGAAGTAGTCGAGGCCAAGGATAAGACTTGCGTCGGACATGAGGGACCTCCTTTCGCGCGACGTGGAGTTGGGGGTTGCTGGCTCCTGGCGCTTGGCTGCTGGTAGAAGGGGAAAGCACTAAGCACTTCGCACTTCGCACTGCGTGGAGACGCTAGGGGTTGCATGATTCACGATTCACGATTGCCAGCCGCTCAAAGCTCTTCTAAAGCCTAACGCCTAGAGCCTAACGCCTCTCCCCAAGCGACAAGGGACAAGCGACATCTTCCCAGGCGGCTGGCGGCTGGCGGCTGGCGCCTAAACCTCCTCGTCGGACAAGAACAAATCGTACACCGGCAGCGGAGCGAGGGCGCGGGCGAGCTCCTCTGCGAAGTCGCGCGGGGTGTAGGATTTGCCGGTGGGTGCGGTGGGGTTAACGGTAACCGCAAGAATGCGGATGCTCTTTAGCACCACAGCGCGACCGCCAAGATGAACAAACCTCTGCCAGATTTCCGGGCTGACAAAGATGTGGGTAGGGTCGGGCGAGATAAGGCAGACTTGCTTTACTAAGCGATGATGGTAAATCAACTCGCCGACAAGGGAATCGGTAAGCGCGCCGGGTATAACGAGCGAGAACGGCTGTGCTGGTGAGAGGTGGCCAATAACTGCGGCGGCATGGCCTAGGGCTGAGGTAAAGGGAAGCGCACGCACGCCGTCACTGTCTAGCACTACAAGTTGCCCGGCCTCCATCGCGGCGATGGCTCCTTGGCGAATAGTTAGGTCGCTTACCTCGGGCAGCGAAAAAATGGCCTTAACATGCATGCTCCGCATCAGGATACGTCGCATGTTGCTGCCGGCCACTGCCCCGGTGGCGATTACCGTGCCGTCGGTAATCGTGGGGGCGGCGGAACCGACGCGGTCGAGCGCGCCGTCTACGATGATTAGCTGACAGCCTAGCGCTTGCATAGCAGCGATGCAGTGGCGCATCTCGGCAAAACTGTCTGGCCCCGCTATCTCGACGTTGCCGCTTTCGCGCGCCCGCACCAGCATAACTTCGCCCAGTGCGGTAATGTAGTTAGTGGCGGCAAGGATTTCGAGCCCGGCGGCGGCGCGCGGAAGCGTCCCGGTGGCGGTAGCTAGCACGGTGCCCTCGCGCACGGCAATGCGCGGCTTGGCGAGGCGGCTTAGGACGTCGATTTTCTCGCCGTCATAGCCAATCGAAGAGAGGCCAAGCGTGACGCCGGCATCGGCGCACTGGCGGATAATGCTGTTTACCGCTACTGTCTTACCGGCGTTTTTGGCTAAGCCTACGACGGATACCGACCTGCACCCGCTGCTCTGGATGCGCTCGAGGAGCCGCATGGGCTACTTGCCGCGGCGAAAGCGCTTGCGTTCTTGGTGCAGGCCCGCCGGCTCGAGGGATACTTTGTCGCCGCTAAAGAGCTTCGTAAGGCCGGTATGGTGATGGTCTGCGCAGAGTTTGCAGTCGGTGCAGCTGCTTACGCGGTCGTCGGGTTCGGTATAAGCAGAAATGACGCCTTCGAAATTGCGCAAAACGACTTTGCGCTCGGACATCGAGATAAGGTATTGCGGCATGACGGGAATCTTGCCGCCGCCGCCCGGCGCATCCACGACAAAAGTGGGCACGGCGTAGCCGGAGGTGTGCCCGCGCAAGCTCTCGATAATCTCGATGCCGCGGGCGACAGATGTGCGCATATGGGAAATGCCTTGCGAGAGGTCGCACTGATAGATGTAATAGGGACGCACGCGCATTTTGACTAGGGCGTGCACGAGCTGTTTCATAATGTGCGGGCAGTCGTTAACGCCACGGAGGAGGACTGATTGATTGCCCAGCGGAATACCGGCATCGGCAAGGCGGGCGCAGGCGGCTTGGGCCGCGGGTGTAATCTCCTTGGGGTGGTTAAAGTGCGTATTCAGCCAAATGGGGTGATAGCGCTTAAGCATGTTGCAGAGGTCGTCGGTAATGCGCATGGGCATAACTACGGGCGTGCGCGTGCCGAGGCGGATAATTTCTACGTGAGGAATGGCGCGCAAGCGCGAGATAATGTATTCGAGACGCTCGTCGGAGAGCGCGAGCGGGTCGCCGCCGGAGACCACTACGTCGCGCACGACCGGGGTGTTGGCGACATACTCGATGCAGCGGTCTATTTGGGCGAGGCTCGCGGGCTGGTCGTTCTGCCCGGCAAAGCGGCGCCGCGTGCAGTGGCGGCAGTACATGGCGCACTGGTCGGTAACGAGAAACAGCACGCGGTCGGGATAGCGGTGGGTGAGCCCGGGCACGGGCGAATCGCTGTCTTCGTGCAGCGGGTCGGCCATGTCTTCGGGTGCGTGTACTAGTTCGCGCTCGGTGGGAATGGCTTGCCGGCGCACGGGACAGCAAGAGTCGTCCGGGTCGATAAGGGAGGCGTAGTACGGCGTGATGGCCATGCGCAAGGCACCTAGGGTCGCCGAAACGGCTTCACTTTCGTCGGGAGTGAGCGTGACGACCTGTGCGAGCGCGGTTACGTCCTGAATGCGGTTACGCACTTGCCAGTGCCAGTCGTTCCACTCGGCGTCGGCGATGTCTTTCCACAGAGGGATGTCTCGCTGATGAGGCATGTAGTTTCCTCCTAAATGTAGTGTGGGGGAAGGGGGGATGTCGACGAGGGATCGACGAGGGACGGCAGACTGTGCGAATAGCCTTCCCTAGGTGTAGGGACGTGCCTATGGCACGTCCGCGGACGTGCGAAACGCACGTCCCTACAAGGTTTCTGTCGCCTCCTGCTTTCTGCCAGTGAGGGGTAGCCATGTTTTCGCACGGCCTGACGGAGGAGTGCGACATGCAATTTTTAACATGTTGTCGGACATTTCTGAATGTCGCACTCCTCCGTCAGACTGTGCGAATAGCCTTCCCTAGGTGTAGGGACGTGCCTATGGCACGTCCGCGGACGTGCCATAGGCACGTCCCTACAATGTCTCCGTCGCCTCGTTCCTTCCACCGGCAAGGGGTAGCTATGTTTTCGCACAGTCTGACGGAGGAGCGCGACATTAGTGAAACAAAAAGCTCCGTCCCTTTTGCTTCCGCCGTGCTTCGTGCTCGGCGGAGGACAAGGGGTTGCCGTCGCGTAAGGGGACGACAGGTGCGAAAAGCCTTCCTCGGGTGTAGGGACGTGCCTATGGCACGTCCTCGGACGTGCGAAACGCACGTCCCTACAAGGCTTCTGTCGCCTCCTGCTTTCTGCCAGTGAGGGGGAGCCATGCTTTAGCACGGTTTGACGGAGGAGCGCGACATTAGTGAAGCAAAAAGCTGTCGAGTAGGCAGAGGGCTCATGCCCTCGCGCCCCTCACAGAACCGTGCTGGCGCAATTAACGCACACGGCTCTTCATCACACCATTGCAGACTGCTAGGAGAGCCGCGTCAAAGCTATAGACGTTGACACGAATTCTAGGACTCACCAGGGGCCACTTGGCTGTGAACAGGTCAAACTTCTGCCAGTCAAATGTGCTCCTCTGGCTCCGTCGGTTCAGCCACTTGAAAAGAAGTCGTTTTACTGCCACTAGGAACCTCTCTAAGGCCCGATAGTTATCGGTCACTCCGTAGTA
>JAGXRZ010000025.1 GCA_018335585.1 Selenomonadales bacterium | reverse complement strand
GGTCTCCCGAGTTCCCGCACTACAACAATGTCTAGCATGCCAAGGCCTTAGACCCCGGGGAGTTTGCACCTAACTCGCTATCACGCTAAGTGCAATCTTGCCTTCTGCTGGACGGACAGCATCGGCACTCCCGTCAATGCATATTTCGGGGCTCAATACCTTCACCTTGCGATTTCGGCCTGCTAGCTTGCTTGCCTACGCTTAAACGCAGCGGTTGCCCCCTGCGCTCCAAGGCTAGCTATGGGTGGTTAGCTATTCCTTTCCCAGCGGGATTCGCACCCGCTATGTAGTGCGACCTTGCTCGGTCGCTCCCGTCCCTTTTGCTTCACCTTTTGCTTCAGTTCGTGCCCTCTTTGTGTTCTCGATGCCTCTGTGGTGAACCGCTCCCGCCCCGTCCTCCACGCAGTGCTAAGTGCTAAGTGCTAAGTGCGAAAGTTGAAGCAAAAAGCCCCGTCCCTTTTGCTTCAGTTCGTGCCCTCTCTGTGTTCTCTGTGCCTCTGTGGTGAACGGCTCCCCGTCCCGTCCTCCACGCAGTGCTAAGTGCTAAGTGCTAAGTGCGAAAGTTGAAGCAAAAAGCTCCGTCCCTTTTCCTTCACTCTCACCTCTCATTTCTTGTCTCTTGTTTCTTGCCTCTTGCATCTTGCACGAAAGGAGTTGTCCCATGAAGTTAAATCTCGACCAGACTAAAGTCGCTCGTGCCCGCGCGGCGGCGGCGCGCATTAGCGCCGACATCCACAAGTTTATCGCCGCGCACACCACCACCGCCGTAGAGCGCACCGTCGCCCGCCTGTTTGGCATCGACGGCGTAGACAGCGACGGCGTGCCGCTTGCTAACCTCGTGGTAGAAGACATTGCGCGCGGAGGCGCACTTTCGCGCGGCGCGGCCCTAGCGCTTGGCAACGCCTCCGCCTCGCTAGACCTTACGCCGCGCCAGGTCGCCGAGCAGGTAGCGGCAGGGCGCATTTCGCTCGCCAAACTTCCCTTTAGGCCCGACGCCGCACGCGCCGTAGCCGACACTTACGCCCACGACGCCCTCCGCCGCATCGCCGCGCGGCGCCGGGAGCGCGAAGAGCTCCTCGCTGAGCTCGGCGAAGGAGACCGCCCTTATCTGTATGTAATCGTCGCAACCGGCAACATCTACGAAGACGTCACCCAGGCCCGCGCCGCCGCCCGCGCAGGCGCCGACATTATCGCCGTCATCCGCACCACCGGGCAGAGCCTGCTCGACTACGTGCCCTACGGTGCCACCACCGAAGGCTTTGGCGGCACGTACGCCACGCAGGAAAACTTTCGCATTATGCGCCGCGCGCTCGACGAAATCGGGCAGGAGCTTAAGCGCTATATTCGCCTCGTAAACTACGCCTCCGGCCTCTGTATGCCCGAAATTGCGGCTCTCGGTGCCATGGAGCGCTTAGACATGATGCTTAACGACGCTCTCTACGGCATCCTCTTCCGCGACATTAACATGCAGCGCACGCTCGTCGACCAGTATTTTTCGCGCATTATTAACGGCTATGCCGGAATAATAATCAACACCGGCGAGGACAATTACCTAACGACCGCCGACGCGGTCGAAGCCGCGCATACCGTATTGGCCTCGCAGTTTATTAACGAGCAGCTAGCCCACCTCTCTGGCCTCCCCGACGAGCAAATCGGGCTCGGTCACGCCTATGAGATTGACCCAGACAAGGCCGATTCCATGCTACTTGAACTGGCGCAAGCGCAGATGGCGCGCCAAATTTTCCCGCGCGCGCCGCTTAAGTACATGCCGCCAACTAAGCACATGACCGGAAACATCTTTAAGGGTCACAGCATGAACTCCATGTTTAACCTCACTTCGGTCCTTACCAGGCAGGGAATTCATTTGCTGGGCATGCTAACCGAAGCTATCCATACGCCCTTCCTGCAGGATCGCTACTTAGCTTTAGAAAACGCCAAGTACGTGATGCGCGCCGCCCGCTCCCTCGCCGACGAAGTGACCTTTGTCCCGGGCGGCAAGGCCGAAGCGCGCGCCGACGAAGTGCTAGGCAAAGCACTAGATCTGCTGGCACGCGTCGAACAAATCGGACTCATGGAAGCTATCGAGCAGGGCATCTTTGCCGATGTAAAACGGAGCAGGTTCGGAGGCAAGGGCCTTGACGGCGTAGCCAAGCAAGCGCCGGATTACTACAACCCCTTCGTAGCGCCAATGTTAGCGAAGCAGTATCTAAGCGGAGGTGAGCAGTAATGGAGATTCGCCCTTACGGCGATACACTTAACGACGGCGCAATGCAGCTTTCGTTTACCTTGCCTGTCCCGCCCGGTCCCGAAGCCAAAGAGGCCGCCAAGCAGCTAGTTCACCGCATGGGCTTCGAGGCTGTAAGCGTCGTGCATATGGGGGACTTAGGCGAGGGCTTCAGCTTCTTCGTGGTCTACGCCAAAACGCCGACATCCATAGACTTTTCCGCTATTTCCGTACCTAAGGTTGACGCCAAACAGATGGGCTTTTATGCTATTAACGAGTTTATCCGCACCGAGATTGGCCGGAAAGTCGTGGTTATTGGCGCGTGCACCGGCACCGACGCCCACACCGTCGGGCTTGACGCCATCATGAACATGAAAGGTTACGCCGGCGAGTACGGTTTAGAGCGCTATCCCGAGATGGTGGCCGTCAACCTCGGTAGCCAGGTGCCTAACGAAACGCTTATTGCCCGGGCAATAGAGCTAAAGGCCGACTGCCTGCTCGTCTCGCAAGTCGTCACGCAAAAAGACGTGCACATCCCAAACCTTACACAGCTCGTAGAGCTCTTAGAAGCCGAGGGCCTGCGCGACCGTTTGGTGCTTATCTGCGGCGGCCCGCGCATTTCCCACGAGCTAGCCATCGAGCTCGGCTACGACGCCGGCTTTGGCCCAGGCACCCTGCCTCCCCACGTCGCCTCCTTCATCGTGCAGGAGATGGTGCGCCGGGGAATGTCTCCGAGGGACGGCAGACTGTGCGAAAACACAGCTGCCTCTTGCTGGTAGAAAGCAGGCGGCGACAGAAACCTTGTAGGGACGTGCGTTCCGCACGTCCGCGGACGTGCCACAGGCACGTCCCTACACCCGAGGAAGGCTTTTCGCACAGTCTGACGGAGGAGCGCGACACTGACGCAAAAGGGAGGTGCCCAGTGCTCCTGGCTCAAACTCACGGCCCACCGCTGGCGGCTGGCGGCCGGCGGCCCTCCCCAAGCGACAAGCGACAAGCCACAAGCGACAATCTTCAAGCCACATCACACCCCCTTGGCATCCCGCCGCCAAATGCATATAATACTCAGGACGACCACAGCGAGGAGGCTGCCTCTTTGAACCAACAAGTGCGCAAGTCAAGAGAATCTTTTCCGGATATCGCCCTCCGCCTATTGCGTGAGCGCCGGCAAGCTACCCATTACAAAGACTTAGTTCAGGCCGTGTTAGCCGAGCGTGGTGATGTGCCCGCATCTCCCGAGCAAATGGCCCACGTCCTCACCCAAATCAACCTAGACGCCCGCTTTGTCCATATGGGCCGGGGCATCTGGGGCCTGCGCGATTGGGCACCCGCTAACCATAAGTTCGCCCCCGTCGTTATCCCCGGAGACTATCTGCCCAAAGCCGGCGATTACATTTTTGACGAAGAGCAAGAGGACGACCTCGACGATGAGAGCGAGCTAATCGTCCCCCTAGACCCCGAGGAAGACGAAGCTTTTGGCACAGAAGAAGCGGCGGTGCCGTTAGAGGGAACCTCCGACGAAGATGAGGACGAGTTAGACGAATAAATGTTTTGCAGCAAGGAGTGTCGTATGGCAAAATTTGTGTTTGTCACCGGAGGCGTAGTATCTGGCTTGGGCAAAGGAATCACTGCCGCATCGTTAGGGCGGCTGCTTAAGGCCCGCGGCATCAGCGTTAACGTCCTAAAGTTCGACCCCTACATTAATGTCGACCCCGGCACCATGAGCCCGTACCAGCACGGCGAGGTTTTTGTCACCGACGACGGAGCCGAGACCGACCTAGACATCGGGCATTACGAGCGCTTTATGGACATTAACCTCTCTAGCCTCAATAATGTCACCGCCGGCCGCATCTACAAGACCGTTATCGACAAAGAGCGCAGAGGCGATTACCTCGGCGGCACGGTGCAAGTTATTCCCCACATCACCAACGAGATTAAAGAACGCATGTATCGCCTCGCGCGCGAAAGCCGAGCCGACGTAGTCATCGTCGAAATCGGCGGCACAGTCGGAGACATTGAGTCGCTGCCTTTCCTTGATGCCATCCGCCAGATGCGCATTGAAGTCGGCCGCGAGAACGTGCTCTACATGCATGTCACCCTCGTGCCGCAGCTTAGCATCGGCGGCGAGCCAAAGACTAAGCCCACGCAGCACAGCGTAAAGGAATTGCGCAGCCTAGGCATACGGGCCGACGTTTTGGTCTGCCGCACCAGCGTCCCACTCACCGTTGAGCTCAAAGCCAAAATCGCGCTGCTCTGCGATATCGACCCAGCCGCCATCATGGAAAACATGGATGTGCCCTCAATTTACGAAGTGCCACTGCGTCTAGCCGAACAGCGCTTAGACGATTTAGTCATCGAGCGGCTGCAGCTTCCGCCCGGCACGCCCGACCTCGCCGAATGGAGACAGCTCGTCGCGGGAATAAACAGCTTACGCCGGCGGCTGCGCATAGCTGTCGTCGGTAAATACGTGGCGTTGCACGACGCCTACTTAAGCGTCGCAGAAGCGCTGCATCATGCTGGCTTTGCCCATTCCGCCAAGATTGACCTCGCATGGGTCAACTCCGAAGACATCGAGGCGGGCGGCGCAGCTTTGCACCTCGCTGGCGCGGACGCGGTTGTCGTCCCCGGCGGCTTCGGCGGGCGGGGCATATTGGGCAAAATTATGGCCATAAACTACGCGCGCACCAACCGCATCCCGTTTCTCGGGCTTTGCCTTGGCATGCAGACAATGGTAATCGAATACTCACGCCACGTGTGCGGTTGGGCCGACGCCGACAGCGCCGAGTTTAGAGATTGCCACCATCCCGTAATAGATTTGCTTCCCGAACAGAAAAACATAGAAGATTTAGGCGGCACCATGCGCCTAGGAGCCTACCCTTGCAAACTGCAGAAGGGTACAAAAGCCTACGCCGCGTACGGCCAAGAGCTTATCGACGAGCGGCACCGCCACCGCTACGAGTTTAACAACATCTACCGCGAGCAGCTAACTGCCGCTGGACTGGTCATCTCGGGTACTTCGCCCGACGGTCGCTTAGTCGAGATTGTCGAAGATTCAAGCCACCCCTTCTTTGTCGGCGTGCAGTTTCACCCCGAGTTCCGTTCGCGCCCCAACCGCCCACACCCCCTCTTCCGCGACCTTATCGCCGCAGCCCTAACGACGCAGAACCATTCCGTCGGATAGGCAAGATACCAAGCAGATAGTCAGGATGAGGAAGGGGTAGAGTCATATGCGCCCTCTCTCTGTCAACTATAAGCACTCTTCGCTGGTTTCAAAGTGCACTCTGCCCTTGGACCAGGTTTTCTAGAGAAAGTCTACGAAAACGCTCTGATGATCGAGTTGCACAAGCAGGGACTTAAAGCACAGCAGCAGCGCAAAGTCAACGTCAAATATGATGGAAGCGTTTTGCGTTGCTAGCTTTTTTCTCAACCAACCGCTGTGTTCAACAAAGGGAACAGGGGCAACGCCGTGGTTTTTCGGGCATGCTAGCCACTAGACATCCATAATATGACATCTGGGCCTGTATAAGGGCGTAGTCATCCCTTGGCGCTGATGCTAGGTTTTTGATTCGATTAGACCAGCAACTCTACGCTGCCTTCACTAGGCTCCGCATTTTATCGTGCTGATTTGCTCTTATTCGTCCTACGGCCATTGCCAGCATTACGGCCAGCGCTAGCGTGCACCGCATTGTCATTTTTCGCAACCCACGGATAAAGT
>JAGXRZ010000024.1 GCA_018335585.1 Selenomonadales bacterium | reverse complement strand
CCGCTCGACAGCCGACTGCAGAATCGTCCGGTTGGCGATATTGCCGTTGCGTCTGGCGTTCTCCACCGCTCCTAACACCCTAGGTACAGCTATACCACCGAGCACACCCAGGATCGCGATGACAACCAACAGCTCGACTAGCGTAAAGCCTCTTTCTCTCTTTTTCATCCTTTTCACCTCCTCCTCACCACTTATCCCTGGCTAGGCGTATGTCTCTCTACTAGGGAGGTGTATATACAGCGTAAGAACTAAGGCTTAGCCTCGTCCCTAGGCGCTAGCCAGCGGGTTTGTCGTTTGTCGCTTGGGGATGCCGCCAGCCGCCAGCCGCCAGCTGTAAGCTGTAAGCCGTAAGCGGTGGGCTGTGAGCTGTGAGCTAAGGCAATCATGAATCAGGAATCGTGAATCATGAAATTGGAGAGCTTGCGCTACTGGGCACTGAGCACTGGGCACTAGGCACTGGGCACTAGACACTCGCTCCGCGCTCAGCCCACCATCCTCAAGCTCTCAAACATCGGCAACATTATCGCTAAGATAATAAACGTAACTACTACGCCTAAAATAACAAAAATAATCGGTTCAATCAACTGCGTTAAGCGGTCGGTGAGAGATTTAATTTCACCGTCGTAGAAATCGGACGCGCGCTCGAGCATTGTGTCTAGCGCACCTGTTTCCTCACCCACCGCGACCATTTGCGTGACCAGCGGCGGGAAAAAGCCGCTGCGCGAGAGCTGAGGCGAAATCCCCTGCCCTGACTTAATGGCCTCCTCGGCCGGGCGCAAGGCGTCCTCAAGGATGCGGTTACCGATAGTCTGGCGCACTAAAATCATCGCCGGTACTATAGGTACTCCACTTCGACTAAGAGTTGCTAAGTTCCTGCAAAAACGTGAAACAAAATTCATGCGGTTAAGCTCGCCAAAGATAGGTAGGCGCAAAGAAAGGCGGTCAAAGGCCACTTTGCCTGCGGGTGTGGCTCTGTACCATACCGCTAGAGCATATGCGACGACTAGGCCTAGCGCTACCGCCCACCACCAGCTCGCCATAAACGCCCCAAGCCCCATCAGCATGCGCGTCGGCAGCGGCAAATCCACACCCATGCCCACAAACAGGTCGGCAAAACGCGGCACTACGAAAGTCAAAAGGAAAGTGACGACTAGGAAAATGACGCCGACCACGAGCTTAGGATAAAACAGGGCGGACTTTACGCGCGTTTCAATGGCGTGCTCGCGCTCAAAATGGGTGGCTGCCTTATCTAAGACTGTTTCCAGCGCGCCGGAGACTTCGCCTGCTGCCACCATATTGTAGAGCAAAGCGGGAAAAACGTCGGCGTGGCGTTTCATGGCCGCACCTAAGCCCTCCCCGGCTACGACGGCCTGTGTAACTTGCTTAAGCCGCGCCTTAAGTTCGCGGTTAGTCGTCTGCTGCTCTAGCGTGCGCAACGACTGCATAATGGTAACGCCGGAGCCAAAGAGCACGGCAAATTGTCGGCAGAACATGCTTAAGTCCTTTACCGGCACGCTCTGCCGAAAGAGGCTCTGCTTGCCTTTGCTTGCGCGCCACTGCACGGCTAAATCGCGGGTTAGCTCGAGGTGTGTAACCACGAGCCCCCGCTCCTGCAGTTTCTTTAGCGCCTCACTTTGACTCTCGGCGGCAATCGTGCCGCTCTGCGCCGCACCGGTCGCGGCGCGCGCCTTAAAGGAATAGACTTGGCTCATCTGACATCACTCCAGAATACGCAGAATGCCGGATTCTACGCTAAACAGCCGGTATGTCTCGTCGGAGATTATGCGGTCAGCCAGCAGCTTCTTAAGCGAGGCTTCCATTGTAACCATCCCCGCGCGGGCATTGGTTTGCAGAATCGAGGGGAGCTGGTGCGTCTTGCCTTCGCGGATTAGGTTGCGCACAGCTGGAGTGGAGACCATAATCTCAAAAGCAGGCACGCGACCGGGCCCGTCGGCGCGGGGCAAAAGCTGCTGGGCGATTACCCCTTGCAGGGAGGAGGCGAGCTGAATGCGGATTTGCGCCTGCTGATAAGGCGGGAAGATATCGACGATGCGGTCTATCGTCTGCCAAGCCGAGGGGGTATGCAAAGTAGCTAGGACTAAGTGGCCGGTTTCGGCTGCGCTTACCGCAATCTGTGTAGTGTCATAATCGCGCATTTCGCCCACCAGGATGACGTCCGGGTCTTCGCGCAGTGCCGCGCGCAACCCTGCGGCAAAGGAAGGTGCATCCGGCCCGATCTCGCGTTGGTTGACCATGCTCTGCCCATGCCGGTGCAAAAACTCGATGGGGTCCTCTAGTGTCAATATATGCAGCTTCTCCTCGCGGTTCATCTGCCCAATCATGGCGGCGAGGGTTGTGGATTTGCCGCTGCCTGTGGGGCCGGTGACTAAAATAAGCCCGCTTGGTTTACGCGCCAATTCGGATACGATGGGCGGTAGGTTCAACTCACGAATATCGGGGATACCGGCGGGAATCAGACGCAGCGCCAGTGCCACGGCATTGCGTTGGCGGTAGGCGTTTACCCTAAAGCGCCCGACACCTGGGCGGCTTAAAGAAAAGTCGATACTGCCATGAGTAACGAACTCAGCCCGCTGTTGTTCGGTGAGCAACTCGCGCATGATGCGCGCCGTGTCGTCGGGCTTACAGATGGGCAAGTCCGGCATGCGTTGTAGCTCGCCGTCTACCCGTACCATGGGCGGCAGTTCGACCGTAATGTGTAAGTCCGAGGCGCGCATGGCCGCGGCCTGCCGCAGTAACTCATCGACAAGAAGTTCACGTTCTGCCATATTACTATCCCTCCTGATAAGCCACACGCAGGGCTTCGGCAACGGTGGTGAGACCTTCCCGCGCTTTGTCTACGGCGTCTGCAAGCAGTGAACGGGAGCCCGCGCGCCGTGCCACTGCCCGAAGCTCGCCGGTCGCAGCTTGGCGTACGATGGCGGCGCGCATTTCTTCGCTTACGCTCATAACTTCAAAGACGCCGACGCGGCCGCGGAAACCCTCCCCGTGACACTTGTCACACCCCGTAGGCAAATAGAACTTGTGCTGTTCTGCCGCGTCAAGCCCTAAGGCGCGCAACTCCGGCGACTGTGCCGGCAACACATGCGGCTGCCTACAGGCCGGGCAGAGTTTGCGCACGAGCCGCTGCGCCACCACGCCGACTATCGACGCGGCAATAAGAAACGGCTCGACCCCCATCTCGCTTAAGCGCGTTACGGTGCTGGCGGCATCGTTGGTGTGTAGCGACGACAACACCAGATGCCCGGTCAGCGCGGAGCGGATGGCGATGTCTGCTGTTTCGTAGTCTCTAATCTCGCCGACCAGGATCACGTCCGGGTCCTGCCGCACGAAGGCGCGCAGGACGCTCGCAAAGGACAGGCCTATCTTTTGGTTGACGTTTACCTGGGTGATTCCCGGCAGGCGAAACTCCACCGGGTCTTCCACGGTGCAGATGTTGCGCGAGGGATGGTGCAGGTGATGCACGGCGGAATAAAGGGTGGTTGTCTTGCCGCTCCCGGTGGGGCCGGTAATAAGAATCATGCCGTAGCTCTGCGTCAGCATGCGCTCTAACCGTTCGCGGTCGGCTTGAGCTAACCCGAGCTTCTGTAAGGACAACTCGACGCGGCCGCTGTTTAGCAGGCGCAGCACGACTTTCTCGCCGCTGACTGTCGGCAGGGTAGAGACGCGCAAGTCAAACGAGCCCTGCGGGCCATTAAAACGGAACGACCCGTCTTGGGGCAGACGCCGTTCGGAAATATCGAGCTGGGCCATAACTTTAAGGCGCGAGAACAGCGCGAGCGACATGTCTTTATCTAATCGGCTTACGTCCTGCAGCACGCCGTCGACGCGGTAGCGCACGCGTACGCCGTCGTCTTGGGACTCTAGGTGGATGTCGGAGGCGCGCTCTTGGCAGGCCTGTGCAATCAGGCGATTGACCATGCGCACGACAGGCGTGGCCTCGCCCTCCCCGGCTGTAGACACCTCACCGGGAGTCGTCGTTTCGCCGTAGAGGCGAGCTAGGGCCTTCTCGATGTCGCGCGGCGTCATGACTACCAGTTCGACTTTTAGACCCGTTATTAACGAAATGTCGCTGACGGCTAGTACATTTAGGGGGTCGGCGATAGCTAACTGCAGGGTGTCTGGCGTGCGCTTAAGCGGCAAACACCGATAGCGCCGCGCAGTGGCGGCGCTAAGGAGTTTTACGGCCTCTTGTTCGGGGGTAATATCGCGCAGCAGCACAAAACGCGCTCCGTGTTGTTTGGCGATAATACGGTAAAGCTTCTCCTCACTGACGAATCCTTGCGTTACTAAGGTTTCGCCCAGGCGAGAGCCGTTTGATGTAGCCAGTGCGCTCGCTAACTGCTCCTGTGTAATGACTCCTTCCTCAAGCAGTAGCTCTCCCAGTTTTTTGCGCAGCATGCGTGCCCTCCTTGCGACTGTCTTGTGAGGGATTTCGACATGCGGAGGGGAAGTCCTGCAATGGGGAACGTGTTGCTTGTGGCTTGTCGCTTGTGGCTTGTATGGGAGGGGATCGCACTTAGCACTTAGCACTTTGCACTTCGTGGAATGGGTGCTACGCTGACAGCTTACGGCTTACGGCTTACGGCGGAGAGCGGAAAGCCCCTCTAGGCCTCAGTGTAAAGCCTCTTAATGCGATACTCCCGTTCATCGATTGATATGATTGCGCCTGCAACGAGTTCGGCCTCAATCAAAGGCAGGATGGACGCCAAGAGTCGTGTGATGGCATCAGGCTTGGCATTCGCGACTCTCAACGTTATAACGCTCGGCCCGTTAAGCCCGCCCTGGGCTACAATAGCCGAAAAATCCAAATCCTGAGTGATGATCACGGATTGTTCGTCGCGCGCTAAGCGGATAATGTCATGATCAGAGGCTGTAGAGGCAAGCTTGTCGGTAACTCGACAGATATCATACCCCGTGCTCTGCAGTGCCCCGACAGTGCGCGGGGATATATGGACATCTGCTATGAACTTCAGCTTCATACGCCGCGTTCAGCATACACGGGAGTCGGACGGTGATACTCGCCAGCTAGCCAGGCTGCATATTCGATGGATTGAAGGATGTCTTCCTTGACTAACTCTGGGTATGCCTCTAGAACTTCCTCTTGGGTCATGCCTGAAGCCAACAACTTGAGGACAAAGGCAACCGTAATGCGGACTCCCCTGATGGTTGGCTGCCCCATGCAGACCTCAGGATTTACAGTTATTCGACCGAATCGTACAGCCACGTCCATGCCTCCCTACGCCTCGTGTGTTTTCTGCGGTTTAGCCGCCGTGCCTACATTATAATCAATGTTGCCGCTCTTGACTACCAGACCCTGGCTCTTGGTAGAAGGAGCGTGCTCACAGCTCACCGCTCAAAGCTCACAGCCATCTCCCCAAGCGACAAGCGACAAGCCACAAGCGACAGCTCATTCCTTACCCCTCGCCATATGCCGCAGCACCCAGCGCTCAAAAATGCGCACGATGCGGGTCGTAAAGAAGTCGCGGTCGCTAAGCGGCACCACGAGGATAGTAAAGAGCCCTAAGCGATTGCCGCCCAAGACATCGGTGAAGACTTGGTCGCCAATCATGGCTGTCGTTTCAGGTCGGCTGCCAAGGAGCGCTAAGGCCTGCCGAAAGGCTTTGCGCGAGGGCTTGTTGGCGCGACTAAGGCCGGGCACATTAAGCTCGGTGCGAAAGTGCGCGATGCGCCTCTCCAGAGCGTTAGACACCAAACAAACCTTAAAGCCCTGCGCCTTAAGGTTCTCTAGCCACTGCTTGAGCTCGGGGTTGACTTTGTTTTCTACCCACGGCACCAAGGTGTTATCGAGGTCAGAGATGATGGTGTCTATGCCGCGCGCGCGTAGCTTCGCTAGGTCGATGTGGTAGATGCTTTC
This sequence comes from Selenomonadales bacterium, assembly GCA_018335585.1. Lineage (NCBI taxonomy): Bacteria > Bacillati > Bacillota > Negativicutes > Selenomonadales > Selenomonadales bacterium. The sequence goes on along the minus strand of JAGXRZ010000024.1, from coordinate 22,630 downwards.
TACATACATAGAGGGCAGCAAGTACTTCATGTGTTCACCTCGAAGCTAGTGTAGCATATAGCCTGGCAAGTCAAAAGGTAATGCGCCTAGCACTTAGCACTTAGCACTTCGTGGAGACGGAGGCATGCTAGCAGGAACCCGTTCCCCTTTGACCTTTCCACCTTTCCACCCCGTGCGTCACCGCTCACAGCTCAAAGCTCACTGCCTTCCCTAAGTTCATGGTTCACGATTCCTGATTCATGATTGCCCCAGCTCATCGCTCACAGCTCAAAGCTCACTGCCTTCCCTAAGTTCATGATTCACGATTCCTGATTCATGATTGCCCCAGCTCACCGCTCACAGCTCAAAGCTGGCGGCTGGCGGCCGGCGGCTGGCGGCTGGCGGCTATTCTTTCAAAACCCCCCCTCCTTACACACCTCGCTGTAGAGGCGTTGCATGGCTTTTTTTTCGATGCGGGAGACATAGGAACGTGAAATCTTGAGTTCGCGGGCAATCTCGCGTTGAGTAAGCCTAACTCCGTCAACGAGGCCAAAACGCAGCATCAGCACCACCTGTTCGCGTCGGTCAAGGCGCGCCAACAGCTGTTGTAGCCGCTCCTGCTGCAGTGCTGTCTCGACCGTGTCGGCGAGCGGCTCTTCGTTGTTAGATAGTGTTTCTATCAGAGTAAGCTCATTTCCTTCTTTGTCTACCCCTGTCGGCTCGTTGAGATATATCATTGCGCGTAACTTCTTCGTTGCCCTTAGGTGCATCAGTATCTCGTTGTCTATGCAGCGCGCGGCATACGTCGCGAGCCGGATGCCCTTGTGCATGTCAAAGGTGTTAACTCCCTTAATCAAGCCGATAGTGCCGATGGATATAAGGTCTTCTTGTTCTACGGGGCTAGAGTCGTATTTCTTCACCATATGGGCCACTAAGCGCAAATTGTGTTCGATGAGGATGCCGCGCGCTTGCCAGTCGCCCTCCTTCCATTGGCGCAGATACCGCTGTTCCTCGCTCTCGGATAAAGGCTGCGGAAACGAATTGGTGGCAACATAGGAGACCAAGAGGCGTAAGCCCGCAAAGAGCCCGAGTATCCTCGCCAATACGGACAGCAGCAACAAAAGTATCGCCTCCCGCAAAACACTCTCTAGCAGTGTATGCAGGAGGCAAGGGGGATGTGTATCGACAGCTTACGGCTCGCAAATCACAAATCACAAGCGACATCTCCTGGCGGCTGGCGGCTGGGGGCTGGCAGCATCTAAACGAACATCATCTCCCCACACCTAAGCAGCCCCATGGGACTAATGTTGACGTTCGTCAGCTCGCTTTCGCGGTAGGCAGCGCCGGCCAACAAGTAATACAGCGGTATAAGCGGCACGTCTTCCATAGCCTTGCGCTGCACGCGGCGGTACAGGTCCTCGCGCTTAGTCGGGTTTAAGAGCTTGCGCGCACGCGCTAGCATTTCGTCTACTTCCGCGTTTTTGTACAGGACGCGGTTCATGCTAGACGCGCTGTCCAAGAGCGGCGTAAGCATTTCCTCCGGGCTCGGGCTATCGGCTACCCAGCGGCCGACATAGGCGTCTGCCCGACTTAAGTTTTCCGCGCGGAGATATACCTTATGTTCGACCTTGACGTACTCGACCTCGATGCCGATTTGTCGCAGGGACTCGGCAAAAAACTCTTCTACGCGGTTAAAGATGGGTACAGCTAAGTCTAGCCTCGACAAGAGCTTAAGGTGCGGTTTCTTAAGGCCAAGCCTCGCCAGTACTTGTTTGGCGCGGGCAGGGTCGTAGGGAATAGGCTTTAATGAAGGGTCTGTCATGAGCACGGGCGGGACTGGGCAGTGCGCTTCTTCGGCTAGGGAGGCAAACAATTCCTGCACGAGCTTGCGTTTATCTACGGCCATGGCTAACGCACGGCGCGCTTCCTTGTGCTTAATCAGGGGATTCTCCGAGTTCATGCGGAGCCCCGCAAACCCGAGCCCCAGCATGCTTTGCGTAAGGATTTTTACACCGTCGTCGTTCTGCAGGAGCTTTGGCAAGTCGACGCTCTCGTAGACTACCATATCGAGCTCCTTGCGACGGAAGCGCTCGGCCAAGGCGAGGCTACCGTAGCGAATCTCAATCTCTTTCACGAACGGCTCGCCCATGCAGTAGCGGTCAAAAGCCTCCAGCACGCACCCGTCTTTGTTGCGGCTTTTTATCCGATACGCGCCGCACCCGACAATGCGCTCTTGCTCGGCTTCTTCTTTGGCAATAATGGCACAGCTGTGCTGCGCAAGGTTAAGCAGGAAGTCGCCTGAGAACGTAAGCATCTTAACCACCAAGTGATGCGAAGACTCCACCCTAATGCCGCTAATCTCCGCGGCCTGCCCGGCGACAAACCTTTCGTAGCCTTCCACCGAACTTAAGACGTATGCACGCGGTGGGCTAAGCTTAGGGTCAGCCACGCGTTCCAGCGAAAACTTGACGTCGCCGGCTGTAACCTCTCGGCCATGCGAGAATCTGGCACCTTGCCGCAGGAAGAAGTGCCACTCCTGCTTCTCGGCGTCGTAGTGCCATTTGCTGGCTAAACCGGGCACAAGTCGGTCTCGGCTGTCTGTCCCGAGCAAGCCGAGGTGCACGTTAGCTAGTACTTGTGCGCCGTAGTAAAGCGAATTAAGGTGCGGGTCAAATGTGTCCGGTTCCTGCGGCAGGTTAAAGACTAAGCGCCGCTCTGTTTCGGGCGCGGTGTCCCCGGCATGGAACCCTTCCGCCGAGCGAGCTAAGTCGTCTGCGATTATGGCCAAACCGCCGAGCGAGCTTTTAACAACCTCCGTATAGACAGAGGACACATCGGCAACTTGCGAAAGTTTATCAAAGGAGACACTTAAACGGTGGTTGGCGGCAACTATTTCTTCGAGGCGGGCAGTCTGGTCGGCCACCGCTTCCTGAATCTGCTTGGACGCAGCGTCCGCAGCGCCAACTGACCCTACAATCGAGCCAAACACCTTGCCAAGCTCTTCCGCACGCTGTGTGCCGCCGGCTACCTTGCTGAGGATGTGCGTTAGCGCCTGCTCGGCGTCCGAAATAGCTGCGGTGATATCTGCGGTGCTGCCCTTTATCTTGCTCACTGCTTCTACGCTGCGGTCTGCTAGTTCGCGTATACCTTCGGCTACCGCCATAAAGCCATGCCCTTCATCGTACCTCGCGGCTTCGATACTGGCGTTAAGCGACAGCATGCGAGTTGTCCTGGCGTGGTCGCGCGTAACGGTCAAGAGGTGTTCAATATCCTTAACTTTCAAGCGTAATCTCTGCGTGGCCTCTGTAGCCTCTTGCACAGCCTGTTCTATCAGCCGCATGGCAGAGACGCTGCTTTGCATGTCTTGTTGGCCGCGCTCTGCGGCAGATAAAGCACTGTGCGATAGGCGCAAGGAGTTCTCGGTGTTAGAGAGTATCTCTTGCATCAGTGCCGAGTAGCCGGTGACCTCGTCTTCCACCCGACTGACTACTTCGCGTTCAGTGTCGGCCACATCCGCTATGGCTTGCGAGAGCTGGATAAGGTTGTCGGCGACATCGTCTACACCAACTAGGCCGCGCTTGACGCGACCTACGCTTAGACGGTGGTTGCGCTTCACGCACCCGGCGTAAGCTTGTGGTGCCCGCACGATACCCGATTGTCTTTCACGACGCAGGAGCTTTATCACTAGAATCGCACCTCCTAGCTGCCGGCCTTGACGATGTCTTCACACCGTATCAGGCCCATCGGACTCACGGCGACATGCCGTAGTGACTGGTCAAAGCCAACCCCTAGCGTGATGTAGTTTAAGCAAACCACCGGCATATCCTGCACAATGATGCGCTCGGCCTCCTTTAGGTACGCCAGTCGTTTGGCGCCGTTTAGAGTTTTGCGCGCGCGGTCAATCAGCATATCTACTTCGGGGTTGCTGTAGCCCGACATGTTTGTAGACACGCCGGAATAAAAAATGGGCGTGAGCAGTGCGTCGGCATCCGGCGTATCGGCTACCCAGCGCGAAAGGTACAAGTCGGCTTGCGCAATGTTCTCGGGATTGCGGTAGACGCTATGGGGCACCCGCACGACGCGGGTTTCTAATCCTACTGCCTTAAGCGCGGCAATACAGAACTCACCCAAGCGTTCATAGAGCGGTGCCTGTTCATCGGAGCGCAGCAAAATAGTTAGTGGTTTGCTTGCCCTAAAGCGACTAAGAATACGCTCTGCCTCCTGTGGAGCGAAGCGCCCGGAAATTCCTTCCCCGAAAACAGAAGGCGAGAGCGGCGCATAGGCCTCTGCCCCCATCCCCGCTAGCACTTCCTCCACTAGGTGACTCCGGTTAATGGCTAACGACAGCGTGCGGCGCGCTTCGCTGTCGCTCAGCACAGGATGCGGGGAGCGCAAGTTAAGTCCGAGGTATGTATACCCGAGGATGCTTCTTTGCAGCACTTCAACGCGCGGTAGCGCTCGTACGCCTGCCCAAACCTCCGCACTTTCAATAAACGCTATGTCTAGCTTACCGGCACTTAGCTTTGCGGGGATGTCAGCGTTACTAAAGGAGAACTCGATGCAATTTACGGCGGGTTCGCCCTTAAGGTGTGTAGGCGAGGCTAACAAGCGGCAGAATTCGTCTGTGTGCTCGGCTATGTAGTAGGCGCCGGCGCCGACAATACGCCCTTCGTTCGCCTCGGCAGCGGAGATAACGGCAGCAAAGTAATGACTCAAGTTCGTAAGGAGCCCGCTAAATGGCTCGCTCAACTTAATGGCCACGGTGTGCTCATCCTGCACTTTAATGCCAGTAATCTCGGCTCGCGTGCCTGCCGCAAACTCGGCTAGGCCATCTATACCTGTCAAAGCCCAGCTTGACGGTGACTCCACTTTGGGGTCGGCTAACCTCTCCAAAGAGAACTTAACGTCGCTTGCCGTCACTCTGCAGCCGTTAGAAAACCTAGCCTCGGGGTGAACCACAAACGACCAGGTAAGTGCATCCTCATCGTAGCTCCATTTGCTCGCCAAACCTGGGATAATGGCATCCTTAGCATCCGAGGCCAAAAGCCCCATATGTACGTTAGACAAGAGCTGTGCGCCGTAGAAGTCGAAGTTTTTATGGGGGTCGTAGGTCTGCGGTGCGTAGGGCAGGTTGAGAACCACATGTGTGCGGGCATCAACTATTTCGCTCGCGGCTAAAAGGGCCTCACCCGTCGCACTCAAATCCATGGCCTGTCGACTAAGCGCGGTTATAGTGTTCTCGGCAAAGGAGGCGTAGGATGACGATACTTCGACCAAGCTGTAGAGCCGCTCAAAGCTGTCGTTCATAGAGGCGATGGACGACGTGACGTTGTCTAGACTTTCTGCTTGCTGCGCTAGTGCCGTACCAATCTCACGAAAAGCGCTGCTGGTTTCATTGGCAGCGACATAGATAGCGGCAAAAGACTGCTCTGTGCTTGCGGCCAACACTTCGCCTTCCGCTACGCGAGCCAAAATACTTTCGAGTGCGGCTACAGTCTTGCGGATGCCCTGCGCCACTTCGTCGACAGAAGACTGCATGGCGAGAGCGGACATGGTGCTGCGTTCAGCTAGGCGCTTTACCTCCTGCGCTACGACCGCAAAGCCTCTCCCCGCTTGTCCGGCATGGGCAGACTGAATGGAAGCGTTGAGCGCTAAAATGCTCGTGGCCTCGGCTATATCCCTGATGGTGTTAAGCATTTCGTCGGTATCGCGCGTGCGTGCGTTTAGCACGCCCACTACTGCCCTGGCCGCGTCAACCGCAGATTTAATGCTCTCCATGGCGGCGAGAAACTCTTGCACAGACTGCTTACCTTGCGCGGCGGCATCCACCGCCCGTTTGGCAAGGCCCACCGAGTCCTGACTGGTCACAAGAACGTCTGCCGCAGAGCCCGCGTAGGCGTCCATTTTGCTCTTTAGAGAACTCACGGCAGCGCTCTGCTTCGTGGCCTGCAGGGCAATTTTATTGGTGACCGCCAACAGGCTTTCCGCTACATTAGCTACGTGACCCGTGCGCTTTGTCACCCTGCTAGTGGCAGAGACAAGGTTTCGCTTAGCTAGTTCCCTGCGTTCATAACCGCTCATGTGAGCCCTCCTCGTTCGCTGTAGACTTTTTACGCCGGCGCCGAGCGCATTATTGCATACTCCGATATGGGCTTGGCAAAAGGCACGTATAGGAGTTCCTGTGCGTGGCGCGCGGTATCTACCGGCGTGCGCGTCGCCGCGCTCAGCATGCTCGGGATGACGTATGGCAGTGGGCCTTCGGTGGGGCCTATAAACTCCACACTTTGACCGACGCGAAAATTCCCCCGCTGCTCAATCAGCAGCCCATCCCCCGGCGTAAACCCCCGCACTATCCCTAAGAATTCTGCTTCGCCTTGGTGGTTTCCTCCTGCGTAAAGATGGTCACTATTTGTCGGGGGGCCAAACGCAAAGCCGGTAGTGTAAGCGCGATGACTAACCTGGCGAAGTTCTCGCGCGAGCTCCGGCAGAGGCTCTTCGCCGCGCGCTAGCGCCGCTAACGCTAGCCGATACGCTCGCGTCACGGTGGCGACGTAGTGCACACTCTTCATGCGCCCCTCGATTTTTAGCCCGTCGATGCCGGTTTGCAGGACTTCTCTTAGGTGCGGAAAGAGGCACAGGTCTTTAGAATTCATGATGTAACTGCCGCGCTCGTCTTCTTCGATGCCAAAATACTGACCCGGCCGTTTCTCTTCGACTAAGGCGTAGCTGTAGCGGCAGGGGTGCGCGCACTCGCCGCGGTTAGCGTCCCGTCCGGTCATGTAGTTGCTGAGCAGGCATCTGCCCGAATACGAAATGCACATGGCGCCATGCACAAACATTTCAAGTTCTACGTCCGGCACGCGGCGGCGAATCTGGGCAACTTCGGCCAGGCTAAGTTCGCGCGCCAAAATTACGCGCCGAATGCCCTGCTCTGCCCAAAACCTGACGCTCTGCCAGTTAACCGCGTTCGCTTGCGTGCTAAGGTGCAGCTCCATCTCTGGTATAACTTCACGTGCAGAGACGAGAACGGCGGGGTCGGCAAGGATGACGGCGTCGGCACCAATCTCGCTTAACTGCCGCAGGTACTCGGGCAGACCGGCGAGGTCGTCGTTATGCGGAATGATGTTTACCGTAACATAAACTTTGCGCCCATGCTGATGCGCAAAGGCTATGCCTGCGGCAAGGTCGTCTAAAGAAAAGTTGCCGGCATAAGCCCGCATCCCATAGCGGACTCCGCTGGCATACACGGCATCGGCTCCATATTTAATGGCGAAAATGAGCTTTTCTAGTGTGCCGGCCGGGGCTAGTAGTTCTGCCATAGGGCCTCCTGTGCTTTTGTTCTATCTGCCTGTGGCAGAGCGTATAGCCACGCGGTGTTCGGCGTAAGTGCGGCTAAAGATATGGGAACCGTCGCCTCGCGCCACGAAGAAGAAGTAAGGGGTATCCTCCGGCTTTAAGGCTGCTTTTAGCGACGCGAGCCCGGGGCTGGCAATGGGGCCGGGTGGCAGGCCCGCGTGGATATAGGTGTTGTAGGGCGACTCCACTTCGAGGTCGACGTAGTAGAGCTTGCCGGTACGCCCGATCACAAACTGCACGGTAGCGCACGACTGCAGCAGCATGCCGCGCCGCAAGCGGTTATAGAACACGCCGGCAATGCGGGGCCTCTCCTTAGCTTTAACGGCCTCGCGCTCCACAATCGAAGCCATGGTGACTATTTGGTGCAGGTTAAACTGCTGTCGCTTGGGCGAGACAGCGAACAGCGGCGTGACTACCGCGTCGAAGCGGGCGAGCATAGTACGAATAACGAGCTCCGGGGTAGTGCCGGGGGAAAACTCGTAAGTGTCCGGGAACAAGTAACCTTCTAAGCGCCGCAGTGTGTTGCCGGGAACATGGGCGAGGTACTCGTAGGGCAAAGAGATACTTTCGGCTGCCGACAAAAATTCTGCCTGAGTAAACAGGCCGTGCTGTTCAAAAATCCTGCCGATTTGCGGCAGCGTAGTGCCCTCGGGGATGGTAACACGCGCCGCGGTATTGACAACTTGTCCGGCGCTTAGCTTTAGGATGATTTCACGCATGGTCATGCTCGGTGCAAGCTCATAAGTGCCGGCCTTAAGCGCCCCCGTCTTCCCGTACCAGCGCGCGGCCAACACAAAGGCCGCCGGATTGCGCACAATGCCGACCTCGCGGAGCTTAGCAGCAATCTCCTTGGCTGTACTGCCGCTTTCGACCGTGACGCGCAACGCCTCACCCGTGCCTGCCGGGGCAAACAAAGTAGAGAGCCCGAGCGCTGTAATCAGCGCAAGTAAAGCAATGCCGCCGCCGAAACCTAGGCGGTTGCGCTTCTGCCAAGAAATGAACCTTGACGCCAAGTGTAGCAACCGCGTGTGCAGTTGCACGGGAATATAGTGGCTCGGGATAATCGCTTATCAGCTCCAGTCTGCGAAAGGCAAATTTGGTCTGACTTAAATTATAACAGAAATCTAAAAAAGCGGGTGTTGTTTATCAACGTCCCGCTCAAGGCTTTAGAAATCGCTATTTGTCAGACTCGTCGTCTAGTTCGAGTTCTTCATCTAGGTCTTCTTCATCGGCAAGCATGCTTTCCCACTCGGCAACGACTTTCTCCCACTCTTGGTCGTCATCGATATCTACGAGTACATCGTCCCCGTCCTCGTCGGTCTCAAGACGCATGATTAGAGCTTCGTCTTCGTCGGCTTCTTCGTCGTCAAGCGGGAACAACACGGCATAGCGATTTCCCTCTACCTCTAGGACATCGATAATTTGGAACTCAAACTCGTTGCCTTCGTCATCCGTGAGTACAACAACCTCGTCGCGTTCGTTCTCAGTCATTGGCAAAAAACACCTCTTTCGCGTTCATAGCTACATTCTACTCTAGGCTTGTTGGCAAGTCAAATAGGGTCTTTGCGGTTTTCTGCGCGGTCAAGATATGCCTGCAGGATAAGCTGAGCCGCAAGCCTGTCTACTACCTGCTTGCGCTTTTGCCTTGACGTGTCGGCAAGGAGTAGCGTCTGCGTGGCGATGCGGGTACTGAACCGTTCGTCCACGAAACTCAGTGGGACAGGGGTCTTGGCGGCAAGCGCGGCGGCAAAGCTCTTCACTTTCTCTGCCTGCGGACCGGCAGTGTTGTTAAGCGAAATGGGGAGCCCAACAACGATTAGGCCTACCTGCCAATGCGCTACCAGTTCGACTATCTGCCTGACATCCTGGGCGAGTGACCGCCGCAAGATTGTCTCTAGCCCCTGCGCGGTAAGCCCCAGCGGGTCGCTTACAGCCACCCCAATCTTCTTCTCCCCCACGTCTAGCCCTAGTATGCGCCGTGCCTGCAAGTTAAATCACCTTCAAGTTAAAATCGGGGCAGCGTGCGACGCAGTAGCCACATAACACGCACTTCTCCGCCGTAATTACAGCCTTCCCCGCCGCGAGAGACAGCGCTCCCTGCGGGCAACGCTCTGTGCAAACGCCGCACCCGTTGCACCAAGGTTCGAGGTGCAGGCGGCGTCTGCTTTGCTCTGGGCGGTAATCCGCAGGAAACGCGCCTTGCGAGAACAAAGCACAGTTCGCGTATACATCGGCCGGCGAGCCCATCCCGAGAGCTACCGCGGTTACGCCGGGCAACGCGCGCACATAAGAGATGGCCGCCAAGGCGTCGGCATAGAGCGACCCTCCGCCTAGCGCCTTCATGGCATAAACGCCTTTATTCTGCTTGGCCGCGTCGTGAATTGCCGCAGCCATGTCTTCGCGTGAGCCGTCTACTATACCTATGCCCGCTTTGTTGATTAGCGGATGAACTACCTCGATTTCTGGATACTGCTGCGCGGCGCGCACGCCCGCCACATGGTGCGTAGAAATGCCCACCGCGCGCACGGTGCCTGCCTCGCGCTGGCGCAGCAGAAACTCCAGCGCAGGAGCATGTCCGCGCAGGGTGTGCAAAGACTCTTGCTCGTGCAGCAGGAATATGTCGATGTAGTCACGGTTTAGGCTGCGCAGGGCTCCCGCTAAGCTCTGTTCCATTCCTGCCGCGTCGGGGGCGTAGCTCTTGGTGGCAATTACGACTTCGTTTATGTTTTCGGCGAGACCGGCTGCGAGGTGGGCGTATGTTCCGTACAGCTCTGCGGTATCAAAGAAGTTGACGCCAAGTTCAAAGGCAAGCCGAAGGAGCCTACCCCCCTCTTTTGGGGTCAGGCCCTTCTGCAGAGGCCCAAGCGTTAGCGTGCCGTAGCACAGCTCGGAGACCTCAATCGTCCCACACAACCGCACCAGCCGCACTAACGCCGCTCAAGGTAGCTGTTAATGAGCTCCTCTAAGATCTCATCGCGCTCTACCCGGCGAATAATGTTGCGCGCGTTCTGGTGGTAAGTGATATAGGCAGGGTCGCCCGACAAGAGATATCCCGTGATGTGGAACGTAGGGTTGTATCCCTTCTCTTTGAGCGCCGCGGACACCTGCTGCAGCACTTCGCGCACCTGCTGGCGACGGTCTGTCTCGATTTTTTGGATTACTCTCGTCTCATCCATGCGCTCTCCCACGCTAAGCCCTCCCGCTGCTAATCTCTTCCTCTGACTAATAATATCATCCCCGCGTTAACGGTAGTCCACAACGCGCGTTCTGTCATCAGCTTGTCACATTTTAAGTTGGGCGGCAACCAGAGAGGCCACGGCATTAAGCGCTTCCGGCAAGCGACCGGGGTCCTTGCCACCGGCCTGGGCCATCGTCGGCTTGCCGCCGCCACCGCCGCCGGTCATTTTGGCCACCTCGCGGATAAGGTTCCCGGCGTGTAGGCCGCGCGAGAGCAAGTCGTCGCTCACCATGCTAATGAGCGCCACTTTATCTTCGTGCACCGCACCGAGCACGACGACGCCGGAGCGTAGTTTGTCGCGCACCGCATCGGCGGCTGAGCGCAAAGTATCTATATCTTTAGCCTGCACCTGGCGCGCCACGACCTTGATACCGGCTACGTCAAGAGCGCTCGTGACAAAGTCCCCGGCTTCTAAGGCGGCAAGCTTACTGTGGAGTCGCTCTGCCTCTTTGGCGGCTTCCCTGCTCTGCAGAAGCACGTCTTCAAGTCGCCGCTCTGCTTCTTCGGGCCTTGTTTTGAGAGTTCCTGCGAGCGAATCGAGGAGCGTCAGGCGTCCCTTAGCGTAGAGGTAAGCCTCTTTCCCGGTTACGGCTTCGATGCGCCGTAGACCTGCGCCGATGCCGCCTTCTCCTAGCAGCAGGCACAAGCCGACGGCGGAGGTGTTGTCAAGGTGAGTGCCGCCGCAGAGCTCGCGGGCCGCTTCGCCCATACTTACGACGCGAACTTCGCTGCCGTACTTTTCGCCAAAGAGCGCCGTCGCCCCGCTTGCTTTGGCGTCCTCTATAGACATGTATGCAGATTCGACCTGAAGGGCCGCTAAGATTTGCGAGTTGACTTCCTCCTCAATGGCGGCCAGCTCTTCGCGCGTCAGGGCAGCGAAGTGCGAGAAGTCGAAACGCAGGCGGTCGGCTTCCACCAGTGAACCGGCCTGTTGCACATGACTTCCAAGGATGCGGCGGAGAGCCGCATGCAAGAGGTGCGTAGCCGTATGGGCGCGCGCGAGTGCGTGCCGGAAGGAGCTGTCGGCTTCTGCCAATAGCTCGTCGCCTACCGTGAGTATGCCCTTTGTTAGTTGCCCGATGTGCAGGTAAAAATCGCCAAAGTACTTCTGCGTGTCGTCGACCCTAAACTCCCCGCCCTTGAAGCGAATTACTCCCCTGTCGCCTACTTGCCCGCCGCTCTCGGCATAGAACGGGGTGCAGTCGAGGAGCAGTGCGCCTTTTTCGCCCGCATGGAGTGCAGTATCCGGCTTGCCGTCGACTAGGAGCCCGACTAGGCGGCCCGTCCCCCCGGTGGTGTCTAGGCCGACAAAGCGCGTAGGCGGTAGCGCAGCAAAGTGATTGACCTTGCCAAAATCGCTGCCGACGTCTTGACGAGCGGAGCGCGCCCGCTGACGCTGCTCTTCCATAGCCGCGGCGAAACCAGCGCTGTCGACGGTGAGACCGTGCTCGCGCGCTAGGTCTGTCGTTAAGTCTAGCGGGAAGCCAAAGGTGTCGTAGAGGCGGAACGCCTGCGCTCCGCTTAGTTCCTTTTGGCCGGCTGCTGCTAGTTCGCGTGCTAGACTTAAGAAGAGCTGCGTGCCTTCATCTAAAGTTTCTAGAAAGCGCTCCTCTTCGCGGCGCACAATGCGCGCCACATAGTCTTGCTTTTCCCCTAGCTCTGGGTAGGCTTCCGCCATAACGTGGGTCACGAGCGGTACCATTTCGCCAAGAAATGGGCGCTTTAAGCCAAGCTGCCCACCAAAGCGCACGGCGCGGCGCAGCAGGCGCCTAATTACGTACCCGCGACCTTCGTTCGAGGGCACGGCGCCATCGGCAATGGCAAAGGAAACGGCCCGCACATGGTCTGCTATGACGTTCATGGCCATGCGGTTTTCCCTGTAGCTGTGGCCGGTAAGCTGTTCTACGTGCCGGATGTAGGGCATAAAGAGGTCTGTGCCATAGTTCGTGTCAACACCCTGCACAACCGAGGCCAGCCGCTCTAACCCCATGCCCGTGTCGATGTTTTTGCGCGGCAGAGGCGTGTATGTGTTGTCCTCGTTATGGTTGTACTGGGAGAACACTAGGTTCCACACTTCCAAATAGCGCTCGCAGTCACACCCGGGGGCGCAGTTTAGGTTACCGCAGCCAAAGGAGCTGCCGCGATCGAAGTATATCTCGGAGTTAGGGCCGCAGGGACCGGGCCCGATGTCCCAAAAGTTGTCGGTGAGCTTGACGATGCGCTCTGCCGGCACGCCTACCTTCTCTCGCCAGATGGAGAGGGCCTCGTCGTCCTCGGGGTGGACGCTAATCCAAAGGCTTGTGGGTGCAAAGCCCACCACCTGCGTGAGATACTCCCACGCCCAGTGAATGGCCTCGTCCTTAAAGTACTCGCCAATCGAGAAGTTTCCGAGCATTTCAAACAGTGTGTGGTGACGCGCCGTACGGCCGACGTTCTCGATGTCGTTCGTGCGAATAGACTTTTGGCTGTTAGCGAGCCGCGGGTTTGGCGGCACCTGCTGGCCGGAAAAATACGGCTTTAGTGTCGCCACGCCGCTGTTAATCCAGAGCAGCGTCGGGTCGTCGATGGGTACAAGCGATGCGCTTGGCAGCACCGTGTGCCCTTTGCTGCGGAAAAACTCAAGGAACGACGAGCGCAACTGGTCAGCGGTTTGGTATTTCATGCGGGAGACCTCCTTTGAATAATGTGGCTTGTCGCTTGTCGCTTGTCGCTGGTGGGTGCCGCGGGGAAGCAAAAGGGACGGAGCTTTTTGCTTCACGTTACGCTTCGGATTCGGGAGAGGGAGATTGTGCACCACAGAGTCACGGAGGGCACAGAGATAGAATGACGCAATTGTGGTGAGAAGTCCCCGCGCCCTGAAGCAAAAAAGCAAAAAAGACTCTCATCCTCAGGGACGAGAGTCTCGCGGTACCACCCTGCTTACCGCCTGACGAATTTGCGTGCTTGGGCAAACTCATGCGAAAGCGGTCACTTAGCATGCCGATAACGGGGCATCCGGCGGTCTTTCGGCCGCAGGCTCAGGGGTGGCTAGTCCCGTCGACGCCTTTGCTGCTCTAAGTATAGTAGGCGCGCTAAGCGGTGTCAACCGGTAGCGCAGCTTGCACCCCAAACATACCAATCTCCGGCTCAAAGAAGACAATCTCTCCGGTAGCGGGAGAATGGTACTCCACCACCTGCATCCCCCACCAGCGTTCCTCGACGGCCAGCACTTCGCCTTGCTTTACAAAATCGCCCAGCCGACGAAAGACGATGCCGTTAAAGTGGCCGGAGTCTACCTGCAGCTTGACAAACTTGACTCCGTCGGCAACAAGTTTATCGAGGCCGGGAAACCGTCGGCTCAGTTCCTTAATCGTCACGGTCTGCAGGGGAATGGGACGCTCGTACAACAACTGCGTCGCGGTGGCAACTTGGGCAAAGCGCGAGGGAATGGCTATGCCGAGGACTACAGCCGGCCAGACCGCCAGGACGGCGCTAGAAAACGCCTCGGGGACTATGGCAAGTTCCTGCCCGGAGGCAATTAGTCCGCGCAGCACCGCGTAGCCTAATGCAGAGCCGAGGACCGAACCAAGCAGGGGCGGCATGGCTGCCTCACCGGCTATGAGAATTGCGAGCTCAAACGCGCGGAGCCCAAGCGTCTTAGTAATAGCCAATAGTCGACGTTTAGTTAAGAAGCTAAATACTGTCACCGTCAGGAAGGCGATGGCGACAAAGAGCAAAGTCCCGAAAACCGCTCCCTGTGTAGGAGCGTATACGGCATCGATAATCTCTTTGGCGGCTGCGCGAGTAGCTCCCGCATGTGTAAACACCGCAGTGGGGTATGACCGACGCAGGTAGTGGATGGCTTCAGCCCAGGAACCGGCCTGTTTTCGATACAGGAAAACAAGCGCTTCCGGGTGTAAAAAGTCACGCATTACCAGGCGACCGCCAAAAACGGCTTCATTATGAACCTCTGCTACTGCTAGGCGCCGTGAGATAGTGCCCGTCCTAAAATACAGCTCTTCACCTATACTTAGCCCGTGCTCTTGGCTTAACGCCGCCGGCAAGGCGACTTCGCCCTCGCCGAGGCCTAGATTAATTCCTTTGTCTTCACCCACTACAACCACCGGGAGCGTGCCGATGTTCGTATGCGCAATATCAAGCCTCCACGACCCCAAATATACTACCGGCACCGGCCCGGGTCCATGGTGCGGCCTAAGCGGGTTCGCTTCCGGTTGCAGATAGGGCGTTTGCACATAGATTAGGTCTTCCGGTGCTCCACCGACCACGCTTAACTGCAGCAGCCTCACCTGGCGCTCCATATATGCGCCGTAAACAATCAAGAGAGCAATCGAGACGGTGAACAGGCACGTCACCGCTGCCTGCACACGCCAGTTGTGCCTAAAAAAGCGCCACACTAGCTGCGTCAAGCTTGGTTCACCACGCGGCCGTCCGCCATGCGGATTACGTGATGTGCCACCGAGGCGACCGAGTCGTCGTGCGTGACGATTACGAACGTCTGCGAGTTCGCTACATTAAATCGCGTGAGAAGCTCGACAACGTCTTCGCGCGCTTTGCTGTCGAGGTTGCCGGTAGGTTCGTCGGCTAGGACTAGGCTTGGCGCATTAGCGAGTGCACGCGCGATGGCTACGCGTTGCTGCTCACCGCCGGAAAGCTGCAGCGGCATGTGATTTAACCGCTTGCTTAAGCCTACGGCGCTAAGGAGCTCGCGCGCTTTCTCGCGTGCCTGCGCTCTTGCGGTGCCGACAAAGCTCATGGGTAGCATCACGTTTTCTAGGGCGGAGAGGTGGGGTATCAGGTTAAAAAACTGAAACACATATCCCAATCTACGCCTGCGCATTAAGGCTAACGCATCTTCGGACAAGCGTCGGTAAGACTGCCCTTCGAGCAACACGTCGCCACTCATCGGCCGGTCGAGGCCACCCAGCAAACTCAGGAGGGTGCTCTTGCCGCAGCCTGAAGGCCCGACAATCGCCGTAATCTTGCCGGCGGGAATGCTAATTGACACATCGCTCACCGCGTAGATAGTCTCGCCGAGGTGAAAGGCTTTGTTAAGCCGCTCGGTGCGCAAAATCTCATTCACTGCGAAACACCTCCATTACAGGCAGCTGCGACATTTTCGCTGCCGGGACGGCGCTAAACAACAGCGCCACTACGACCGTAAGTCCGAACACGACTAACAGCTCTTCGAGCGTGCCGCGCAAAACCTCCAGCCAACTCACCTGATTGGCCAGCTCGCGGTGAATAGCCAGGCCTCGCACGACGACGAAACCTAGCACCGCACCTAGCGCCGAAAGTAGCAGCCCCTCGGTTAGCACCATGCCGACGATATCTCGCCGCCTTGCTCCCAGGGCCTTTAATATGCCTATTTCTTTGCGGCGTTCGGCCAAGCCGGCTAGCATCTGTCCGGCCAACAGCATGCCGGCACTAGCAAACATGAGAATGGCTCCGGTTAGGCCGAGTTCGACCGGCACATGGGCTTGCTGCACTTCCCCGTCCGCGGGACGCCATGCCTCAGCGGGTATGCGGTAGAATTGGTCCAGCAGACCAAAACGTTCCACATGGCGCGCTATCTCCGGCACGGTCATCACGCTAAGCGCGGGGAAAGCCCGGCGCAGCGCTCCTGCCGTTACGTTAAGCTGAGAAAGATCTGTGACAGAGAGGGCGACTGCCAACACAGGGTAAGGTGCCCCGCGTGACTGCTCCTGCCAGAGTGTTCGCCAGACCTGCCCATCTAAGTAGACCTCACTGCTATGGACAAAACCCTGCTCGGAGATGGGCGGTTCCTCGGGGCCGCGAAAGAACGTGATCTCTCGCGTCGGCCACGCCGCGATACCCACCACGCGTGCAGTATACTGCCGGGGAGCCTGACTAAAGTCTGCTTGCGGCACACCCGACGCCCCTACTCGAAATACAGGGACATCTAGGGTAATGCTGCTGCCCACCCGAGCGGGCGGACTGCCGTAGGCGTTAACGACGACTTCAAGCTCACCGTCCTGGCTTGTGGGCCGGGGGACGCGTCCCTCCACCAAGTGTTCGGTTAGACTCTCGGCCACAACCCTAATGCTTACAGGCCACCTGTCGATAGCCCCCGGCATAATATACTTTGGCCGAACGGCCCCAACACCTGCCTGCGCTGCTAATCCCTGCAACTGTGTCTCACTGATGGGCACATAAGGGAATTGCGCAAGGCCTAGGTACCCCTCTGTCTGAAAGTGCGGGAAGATGGTGCGCAACAAGCTAAAGCCCGAGTCGTACAAAATGGCGCTATGTACAGCCCCGTGTGCGGTGGGAGTCGCTGTTGCTCCGACAAAGGTGGGGGTAAAGACTAAGATATCGCCGCCGTAGTACGCGCGGTACTCGTTGTAACCTCCCCTGGCAATGCCTAGCGCGAGGGACATGGCACTCGTGGCCACGGCTGCAGCGAGAAACATGGCAAATACGGTAATCAGCGTTCGCATCAGGCGTTGGCGTATATTTGCTAGAGCTAAGCGCAGCACTTCGACACCTCCGCGCTCATTTTATCACAAGTCCCATTATTAGAGAGAGATAGGAATGCAAAAAAACAGCGGGGACGGTTCTTTTTGTTTTGAAACAAGAAGAACCGTCCCTTTTGTTTTCTCTTGTTCTGCTTCCTTGTGTTTTGTGTTTTGTGTTTTGTGTTTTGTGTGTTTTGTGTGTTTGTTTACCTTCCCCTACTCCACTACTTGCACGGCGTCGTCCGCTAGTTCGCGCATGACGCGCCTGCCTTTGGCGGCAACCCGATCGACGAGGTCTCCTAAGGCCGACCTTTCACGCGTCGTCAGCTGCATGCCGTAGTACACGCCAACTAAGCCCCCGATTATTATCCCTGCGATAAACCCTTTGCGCACTGCTGTCCCTCCATTCAAGTTATGCTTCGTGAACCGCAGAGTCGGATACCGATACTACACTGCCGTCATCAAGAATCTCGTAAACGACTACACCGTGTTTCCCCACGGCAAACTCAACGCAGCAGTCCCCACAAAAGTACTGCAGCACCCCTACTCTGCCGAGAGCGCGTCCGTTACACCTCGGGCACCGCGTCAGTTTCATCGTTCACTCCCCGCTCTTCACTGAGACTCGTCGGCTCGTCAGGCACAATCATGTTCTCTTCACCTAGTATTACGTTGTCGACTAACGGGATAATTGACCGACCTGTAAGAAAATCCCCTACCAGACCGTCTGTGAGGACACAGCCAAGTATGCGTCCGCTCTGCGCGTCAACGGCGATGTCTTCAATGCGCCCGAGCGACTTCCCGCTAGAGGTGAGGACGTTCTTCGCTAGGTACTGATTCTTAACCCCGCTCGCTTCATTGGCCGGAGTGATGGCCTCGCGGCTCTCTACAGTGACCGCATCGACCCCTAGGCTGTAAATGTTCTCCCAAAGCAGCATGCGACTGCCGCGAGGCTGGTCTGGCCCTGACAACAATAGCGCACTCACGCAGTCTTGCGCGGGATTGCAGACTAGGTCTATAACCTGTGCAATGCGCTCCCCGTTAGATAAATCTATAACGGGAAGCCCAATAATCTCTCGTCCGCGCCGCAATGCGTTCCGTCACTCCCTGCAAGCGAGTTTTAGCCGAGGTAGCCTTCGGGCTCTGGCTACTATTATGCCCGCGCGAGCGCTCCCGTAATCGTGCCGCCGCCAATTACGTACTCGCCGCGGTAGAGCACAAGCGACTGTCCGGGAGTAGGAGCGCGCACAGGTTCGTTAAAACGGACCACGGCTTGGTCGTGAGCTGTAGGTGTGAGCGTACAAGGTACTTCTTGTGTAGTATAGCGTGCCTTACCCATAAGTTGCGTCGCCGGGGAAGGAATCTCTAGGAAATGCAAATCGGCGATGGAGACTTCCTGCTGCAACAGCTCGTTCGCCTCGCCTACAATTATTCGGTTCCGTGTGGCGTCTATCTCAAGGACATATAAGGGCACAGGTGAAGTGACGCCAAGACCTTTACGCTGGCCCACTGTGTAGTTAAAAATCCCAGTATGACTGCCGAGCACGCGGCCGCTCCGGTCCACAATATCGCCGGGGATGTCACGCACACCTTGGCGACGCAGGAAGGAGCGGTAATCGTTGTCTGGTACAAAACAGATTTCCTGGCTGTCGGGCTTTGCGGCGACACTTAAGCCTAAACCGGCGGCGATACGCCTAACTTCACTTTTCTCTAAGCCTCCGAGAGGGAACAGAGTCGAGTAAAGCTCCGCCTCGGTCATCCGAAACAGCATGTAAGTCTGGTCCTTGCGTTTGTCACGCGCTTTCTTAAGGCGCGGCCCCACGGGAAGGTGTTCGATTTGGGCGTAGTGGCCGGTGGCCATAAAGTCACAGCCTAATGACTTGGCCTGCGCAAGGAAATGCGTAAAGCGCACACGGCTGTTACAGGCTATGCACGGGTTAGGCGTGCGCCCGGCTTGATACTCGGCAACAAACGGCTCCACGACGTTGGCCCGGAAAAGCTCGCGGTAGTTAAGCACATAGTGCGGGATGCCGAGTTTGGCCGCAACGTTGCGTGCGTCTTCGACGGCGGTGAGCGCGCAACAACCCCCGGCTACGGGCTCGTCTTCGTCAATCCACAGGCGCATGGTCGCGCCAAACACTTCGTGGCCCTGTTGCTTGAGGAGGTATGCCGCGACCGCGCTGTCGACTCCTCCGCTCATGCCTACTAGGACGCGGGCCATGGATACACCTCGCTTTTTTTGGCTGTGAGCTTTGAGCTATGAGGCGTGAGCAATCATGTATCGTGAATTGTGAATCGTGAGTCGTGAACTGCAACCGCGGAGTGGCTTTCCGCTTTCCGCTTTCCGCTGTGAGGTTAAAGGTTAAGGGGGAGCCGGTACCGCTGGGACACCGCTCTACTGGGCACTGGGCACTGGGCACTTCCTCTACCAGGACCTAAGAGCCCACTAAAACCCCACGTATCCGCAGTAGCGCTTCGTCGACATCCGCCTCTGTCACATGCAAGTGTGTCACAAACCTGACAGTGGTGGGATCCATAGAAAGCATCATTACACCGACGGCGGCTAGCTGCTGCTGCAGGCGGTCGGCCGCTACCCCCAGTGGCAAAGTGTCTCCCCTGACGATGTTTGTCTGCACTGAGCTAAGGTCAAGCTCAAAGCCAAGTTCCTGTAACCCTAGGGCGAGCTTGTGGGCATGACGATGGTCGTCGGCTAGGCGTTCTATGTTGTGGTTGAGAGCGAATAAGCCCGCAGCGGCGATAATCCCGGCTTGCCGCATGCCGCCGCCAAGTATCTTACGCACCTTACGTGCGCGCACAATAAACTCGCTACTGCCTACAAGCACAGAGCCCACCGGCGCACCGAGGCCTTTGGACAGGCAAAGGCTTATGGAGTGGCATGGTGCACTCAACTCATGCACAGGACACCCCAAGGCAACGGCGGCGTTAAAGAGGCGCGCTCCGTCTAGATGTAGCGGCAGCCCATATTCATCGGCTACCTGCCGCAAGGCTTCCGTCTGCGAAACGTTACCTACAGTGCCTCCGGCTCTGTTATGTGTGTTTTCGATGCAGATAAGCCCGGTCGGTGGGCAGTGGATGTCGTCCTCCCGTATGTTGGCGCGCACAGCCTCAGGCATTAGGACGCCTTTAACACCCGATACGCGCCGTGGGATTAACCCGCCTAAAGCCGACATCCCGCCGACTTCGTACATAAAGATGTGCGAATCTGCCTCGAGGATAACTTCATCGCCGCGCCCGCAGTGCGTCAGGAGCGCAATTAAGTTGCCTTGCGTCCCGCTCGGCACAAAGAGGGCACTCTCTTTGCCGAGGAGCTCCGCGGCTTTCTGCTCAAGTGCGTTTACCGTCGGGTCTTCACCGTAGACATCATCGCCGACCTCGGCGCGGTACATAGCTTCGCGCATTCTCGGGCAGGGAGCTGTGATTGTGTCGCTGCGAAAATCCAGAATCTTCATGGCAGACTCTAGAGATAGGGCGCAAGCCGACTCATAATCATGGGCTTAGACATGAGTCCGACCAGGCGCGTGGCTTCCTTGCCGCCCTTAAAAAGAATCAGCGTGGGTAAACTCATAATGCCGAGTTCCATCGCCAGTGACATGTTCTCGTCCGAGTTTACTTTGACGACCTTGAGCTTACCTGTCTGCTCGTTGGCGACTTGATCGAGAATGGGCGCTAACATCCGGCAGGGATTACACCATGCTGCCCACACATCGACTAAAACCGGCTGTGTGGACTGCAGTACCTCCGCGGCAAAGTTAGCTTGAGTTACGGTGACGACGTTGCTGGCCATAAATATCAACTCTCCTTATCTTGAACTGGTTTGGCAGCACAAATAATAACAAGATGGTAGCCTGCTTGACGGCGAATGTAGGGGTCAACAACAAACTTAAGCAACAAAAAAGAGCTCACGAGGCCGGCTAACCCCATCAGCAAGGCATGTGTTTCGGTCAGCCCGAGCACCGTACCTAGGCCGACGCCTATAAACAAGAACAAGACCGGCACTATGTAGATGAGAAACGCTGCCTTAAGCACCTCGCGGTCGCTAAGCTCTAAGACCACGCTGTCTCCGACACGCGCTTCCGCGCGGTTGTCCGCCGTTACGGCGACTTCTTTAGCCTCGTGCGCCATGGCACATTTGTGCCGACACTCTGCGCACGCGGAGTGCTTTTTCACCTTGACTGTCGCCGTGTTCCCGTGCACTGCCGTGACTTCACCGACCTGACGCAAAAAAATCACCCCAGGTACAATTGTACAACTAGGGTGGACAAGCGTCAAACGCGAGAAAAATAAAGCCCCGCGATTGCCGTGCGCCCTTCGTTTTGAACCTGCTCTCCGCAGGTGGGTGACCTCCCTCGTTATCGCGCGAATCCGGCTAGCGGCTACCACTTGATAACGAGCATTGGATCCCCGTTTTGTTGGTGTTAGGAACAAAACTCATAGGCTTCACGCACATCGCAGGGAAAATTGAATGTCGAACTCTTGTTGCCACTAGTTTAACACGTGAAACGCGGTTGTGCAAGAGAGCTTGGAGGAGCACTTTGCACTTTACACTTCGTGGAGAACGGAGGGTACTTGGCTGCTTGCTCCTTCTAGCAGAAGGAGTGCCCAGTGCTCAGTGCCCGGTAGAGCATCATCGCAGTGGTGCCGTTTCTCTTCATGATTCACGATTCATGATTGCTCACAGCTCAAAGCTCAAAGCCCGCTGCGACAAGCCACACACACCGGCATATACTAAACCACTAAGTAAATCGGAGGTGTGAAATGTGGACATAGTCACGACTTTGGTTCTGCTGGCAGTGGTGGTAGAGCAGGTGGTGGGAATCATCAAAAGCGCGTTTCCGAAAGTTCGCAACAGCTACTCGGCATTAGCGGCCATTGTGGTAGGCATTACGCTATGTGTCAGCACCAGAGTAGGTGTACTGTCGGCCCTGAACGTCCCCATTGCTTTTCCAATCATTGACTACATCATCAGCGGACTTCTAATCTCGCGCGGTGCCAACCTTATACACGACCTGCTGCACAACTTCTCGAACTACGCGCGGAACCGCACGGTGGTGCGGAAGTAGCCGCCAGCAGCCAGCCGCCAGGCGCCAGCCGCCGGGTGCCGGGAGCTGTCCCTTGTCGCTTGTCGCTTGTCGTAGGCGAGACGAGGGCGCACGGCTCTCAGCTCTGAGGCGTAGGCGCTAGGCGTTAGGCTTTAGGCTTTGGAGAAGCGGTGAGCGGTGAACTATGGGGAGAGGAATCAGGAATGTCGCGCTCCTCCGTCAGACCGTGCGAAAACCCGTGACATAACGTAGTGATTATGGTATAATTATCGCTAGAAGTATGAAAATGGCGGTGTGTTATGCCTTACATTACCGGCGATTGCAGATTTCAGCTAGAAATGGCGCAGTGTCTTGACGATTACGTGGGAAAGGACAATCCCGTTAGGGTAATTGACGTTTTCGTTGATACACTTGACCTTAATACGCTTGGTTTTCAGAAGGCCACTCTCGCTAAAACTGGGCGACCGCCTTTTCATCCTGGTGATTTGATTCGTCTGTACATCTACGGCTACACAAACGGGATT